>JAALLA010000147.1:0-1346 GCA_011087765.1 Pirellulaceae bacterium | reverse complement strand
TGACCCGTTCGTGGATTGACCCGTCGGAAGGGTCAATTTTTGCCACACAACTACCTCCCCAGAACGCCACCCAGAGATGGTCGTCAGAATCGATCGCCATCCCGTCGGGAAATCCAAATCCTTCAGGAGCTTCGAATACAACTTGACGGTTTCCGATCTCTCCTGTCACCGGTTCGTAGTTAAACTGGAAGATTTGGCGAGTCGGCGAGTCGATGAAGTACATGAAACGCGAATCCGATGACCAGACAATTCCGTTGGAGACACCAATTTTGGAGCCTAGTCGTTTAATGATCTCTCCCTGTTGGTCCAATGAATAGAGCGAACCAGTGAACTGTTCCATGTGGTTTTCAGTCCTCATGGTGCCCGCCCAGAAGCGGCCTTGTGGATCACATTTTCCATCATTGAACCGGTTCTCTGGAAGTTTGGATTCAGGATCTCCGAGAAACTTGATTTCCTCGGTGTCGGGGTCAAAGAGAGAAAATCCATTTTCAAGTGCGAGGACTAAGCCACCTGCCTGACGGGTCACCACAGTTCCGGGCATTTGATTGAGTTGCCAGGTTCGATTGTTTCGGGTGGCTGGATCGAACAAATGGAGTTTCTTATCGATGATATCGATCCACCAGAATGCATTCCTCTCTGAATCCCAAAGTGGTCCTTCACCAAGTGTTGATTGAGTGTTGAGAACCTGTCTTGCTTTGATCGTTGGTGTGAACATTTACGCCCGGGTTTAAGGGTCTCGTGGATTTGTTAGATTGTGTCCGATGCCTTGGACAAGTTTGGCATGTTTGTTTACTGACTGCTACTGAATTTGACGGTTTATCAATGAATAATTTTGATTGGGACTTCAATGAGAATTCAACGCTCCGTCGGTGGTATGTACCGAGATTGAAATTCGAAATGCAGTGCCGGGCATTGTCTGTCCGAACCGGGATTTATCTGTTACTCGCAGTGGCTTGTGGAGTTGTCAGTGCTGACGATGAAAACACAGTCATGTCCAAAAGGAATCCAACCGTTGTCGCAAACAATGGTCAACTTTCGGTTAAAGGAAAGCAATTAGTCAATGAAACTGGCGACCCGGTCGTACTCCGTGGGGTTAGTTTTGGATGGAGCAATTGGTGGAGTCAGTTTTACAATGACGGGGCGGTAGGTTGGTTGGTGGACGACTGGCATTGCACTGTTATTCGCGCTTCGATGGGAGTTGGGCCTCATGGGAGTTATCTTGATCGGCCCGAATGGTCAAAAAAATTAATCACGACGGTTGTGGACTCGGCAATTAAAAACGGTGTGTATGTCATCATTGATTGGCATGATCACCATGCCCACCAGCGGACGGATGAAGCCGTTGC
>JAALLA010000146.1 GCA_011087765.1 Pirellulaceae bacterium | reverse complement strand
TCTTTCTTGGCATTGATTTCGGTCTTGGGGGTAATGCCGGCGTTCGCAAGAAACTCTTGCGTTTTTACACAGGTCTTTCAGCCGGGGCGATGGTAACTCCAATCTAGACTTGGCATTTTTGGGTACTCCTTCGGGTTGGTGTGCACTTATTTTGAAGCCGATTTGTAAAAATCTGGCTCTAGTATCTGTCTCTGATTAGACTGCGATTCTGCAAACTTCTTCACCCGGCGATTGGGAAAAGAACATCAATTACTGATCAACTTTGATCCGACTGTTTAACTCGTTTATACTTGGTGAGTCATAATTTACCAGTGAAGTTTCGGCTTCTGTTTTTGTTTTTAGGATTGGGAATGATATATAACCTTGGTGCGAGTAGCATCTTATGGGGCATCGCCCTGATTTTTGCTGCGTGCGATTTGTCGCCAGCGATTGCTTCCGAGCCAAGTGAGCGGAATATCGTGTTCTTTATTACCGATGATGAAGGTCCGACGCTTGGTTGTTACGGTGATCCTTTGGCGGCAACGCCCTGCATTGATCAACTGGCCAAGGACGGTGTTGTGTTCAATCGCGCCTATGCGACGACGGCAAGTTGCAGTGCAAGTCGATCGGTTGTGATGTCTGGACTCCATAACCATAAGAATGGACAATACGGCCACCAGCACCACTTTCATAAGTTTGATTCCTATCACAATGTTGTGTCACTGGCCTTGCCGCGGGTTTTGGCGAATGCCGGATATCGAACGGGGCACATTGGAAAATACCATGTCGGCCCGGAAGCTGTTTATCGGTTTGAAACCTATTTGCGTGGCAATCCGAGAAGTGCTGTTGAGATGGCAGAAAAGTGTCGTGACTTTATTTCAGACCGTTCTGATGATCGGCCATTTTTCTTGTATTTTGGAACCTCAGACCCACACCGTGGTGGCGGGATCGATAAGACATCCAAGCTCAAGCTGAAGCCTGACCTGTTTGGAAATAAACCGGAACGAGGCGCTTATCCCGGTGTCGAGGAAGTCTTTTATGATTCGGACAAAGTCAAGGTGCCGCCCTTTCTGAGTGATACGGCTGAAACCCGCTCTGAAATTGCTCAGTATTACCAATCCTGTGCTCGAATCGATCAAGGCTTAGGGAGGCTCGTTGAAATATTAAAAGAGGCCGGTGTTTATGATAAGACGCTGATTGTGTTTACCGCTGACCACGGCATGGCATTCGCCGGTGCTAAAACAACCGTCTATCAGCCCGGTTTGCGAGTCCCGTTTGTGGTTCGAAACCCTTACGAAAAACAGCGAGGTTTTGTTTCCGAGGCGATGATCAGTCACATCGACATTGCGCCCACACTGCTTGATTTTGCCGGAGGGCTTGATCCAGATTTGAACGGGCCTAAAGATTGGGTAGATCCGGATAAATACTGGAAGGAAAAAGATCTGTTTGTAAAGGACAATCGGAGCGGCGGCAATAAATTCCGAAGCTATCAAGGGAAGTCGTGGCTAAATTGTCTTGCAGGTCCAGAAGTTGATCATTGGGATTCAATTTTTGCATCCCATACTTTTCATGAGATTCAGATGTACTATCCAATGCGGGTCATTCAAGATGACCGTTACAAGTTAATCTGGAATATTGCTTATAAATTAGACTACCCGTTTGCTTCAGATCTTTGGGCGGCTTCAAGCTGGCAGGCGCAGTTTCTCAAAGGAGAGGAAGCACCGTACGGATTGAAGACAGTCGGGCAGTATATTCACCGGCCGGAATTTGAATTGTTTGATCTGAAAAGCGATCCAAATGAAGCTTATAATCTTGCCGGAAAACCGGAGTTTGCGGAGTTGCTGAAAACTTATCAGGGAAAGCTGAAAGCGAAGCAGCGGAAGCTTGAGGACCCTTGGATTCTCAAATGGAAGTATGAATAACGAGAGTCGGTGTTCCGAAGTGGTTTCGTCAATCCTGGCCGTAAATTTTGCCTTCGTACATCCGCGACTCATGCTGTAGTTGATCTAAGCTCTCGCCGAGTTGTTGACGAATTGCTGCCATCAGCGGGTCAGATTTTACGCCACGTTCACGTTTAGGAGAGACTTCGATTGCCTCTCCGACGTCGAGGATGACTTTTGTTTTGCCGTGAATTCGGCATTTGCCAATGAGGTCTTCTTCGAATTTTTCAAGAGTGTCGATGAGTCGATCGATCGATGGCAGGTTAACAATATAGTTCTCCGGGTAGCAGTCAATTTGCTGAGCCAGATAAGTTTGGCTAAGCTGCTGCCAACGCCGATCTTTTTCTGTTTGGTCAATTTCATCTCGACTCATCTCGGGGAATATTTTCATTCGTAAGTTCTTGACTCTCGACTGAATTCCACCGCTCATTGGTTCGGTTGCCCCCAGCCATTCTTTTTCAAGTGGAAACATCAGGTGATCGACCATGTTGTTTTGTCGTTCTCTGAGGGTCTTTCCCGGCATGGATTGAACGTTGAATTCGAGTTCCTTCAGCGTTAGCACGGCATTTCCGAGTTTGATAATCCGTTCCATTAAGGGAACGGTTGGGTCGGGCGTCCACGTGAGTTTACGCTCTAAGTCAGTCAGGACTTCGTTCCCAGTTTTTTCGATATCTCCCTGGTAAAGATATTTAATGGCAATGGGATGAACGACAACTTTTTGATCCGTTTTAGCTCGTTTTTTTGCGGCAGTTCTGGCGATGAAGCCGGGGCCTTCCATTAACGCCATGAGCCGGTCGTTGGTTCTGCTGGTAGCACCGGCTGGGAATATTAGTAGCGGACGTTTGGCTTCCACCAAAACTTTGACAGCGTAGTCCACCGCAGCCCGGTCGAGGCCTTCTCGGTTAACACTAAAAGCTCCCATTAGCCGGACCATGAATGTCTTGAAAGCCGATTGGTTAAAAAGATGCCAGCTCGCCATCGTGTACATCGAAATGGGAGCTTCGCGGCAAAGGAAATACATTGCCACCGGATCGGTCGTCCGCGGGTGGTTGGGAGTAAGCATGATTCCATGCCCTGCGCTCACCGAGTCGCGAAGTCGATCCACATGGCGACATTCGTGGTCGATAATGCCATGTTCGTTTCTAATTAATCGTTGAAACTGTCCCAAACGGGTGATCAGTCTTTGCGGCCAGTGCCAAGTAATCGGCGGGGTGAATTGATAGGGCTTTTCAACTAGTATTTCATGCATGAGCTAGGTGTTCGCTAAGACAGAAAGAATCAGGTTGCTCTTTTGCTGTGATTTTCGCTTACTCGGTTGCGAAAGCAAGTAGAGGGAAACAAACTCAATTGATGCGAGCAAGTTCGAATTTGCTCCGTAACAGTCTTGCGTGGCGGCCTTTGTTTGCATGTTGGTTTTGCCCTTTTCGACGGAGTCTGAATCGGGCAGTCTGCTAAACGGTTTGCCGGTTTACTAAAAGCTCGCTTGGCTTTCAGCGTTTTGTTCGGTAAGAGTTTTGATTAAATCTTCGGGGTTGGTGAACTGTTTTCGGTTTGTCCGGTTTTCAGTTTCAGCCTGGCACTGAGAGATTTTCCTAAATTCGTCCTCGTGACGTAGGAAGGCATCGACAATTTCTGGGTCGAATTGAGATCCTGATCCGGAGATGATAATTGCTCGGCTTTCAAGGTGTCCGAAGGAGGTCTTGTAAGGTCGTTTTGAAGTGAGTGCATCGTACACATCGGCGACAGCTACAATGCGAGCGGTAAGCGGTGTTTCTTCTTCTTTGAGGCCATGCGGGTAGCCGCTGCCGTCCCAGCGTTCGTGGTGGAAAAACGCAACCTGCTTTGCCGTGTGCATAAACGAATTGTTTCCGAGTCGCATCTGAATTGCTTCCAGGCACTCTCCACCGATCACGGTGTGTAATTCAATGACTGCCCGCTCGTCCATGTTCAGTGGGCCGGGCTTAAGCAAGATGGAATCGGGGACACCGACTTTTCCGATGTCATGAAGGGACGATGCGAGTCCGAGGTTTCGAACCCATTCGTCATCGAGTTCGTCTCGTTTGGAGGCGACATCTTTCGCGATGATCGTAACGTAGGATCGAATTCGTTCTAGGTGCTCTCCGGTATCGTTGTCTCGGGATTCTGCCAGTTTTGCTAAACCAAAAATCACTGCGTTCTTTGTGCGGAGCAACTCTGATTCGCGTTGAGTCACCTTGTTCTCAAGTCCTTCTGTGATCGTTTCACTTTTTTGATAGGAACGATTCAAGATGGACATGATTAGACTAATTGAAACCAAGCCCAGTAATAGGATTGCGGTGAATACAAGTTGTTGTGTGTTGGCAATTAAGTCGGTCAACCCGAACATCGAGTGCTTGGCGGGTTGGCCAAGCATCAGGATCGCTTGAAGCTTAGGAAGAAACTCGACACTCACGAAGTGTTCCCGACCCGCTATCTCTGCTCGGCCATCAAAATGTCTGTGACGATTGTTGGGCGCAACTGACCGCAAAAGGTCAACTTTCGCTTCCAGAGATCTGGAGAGCATTTTTAATTTTATGTTCGCCGGGTCAAAATTTTCAGGGATCGCAGCGTGAGGTGCGCTGCAGAGAATTTTTGCCGATTGCGGATTGATCACGATAATGAATCCACCGTTGGGCACAGTGATGGACTCGATCTTGTTACTCAGTGTTTGAAGTTCGGTTTCGGCGTTGAATTTTTTTGGAGCGTCGGCAAGGTTCAGAGATCGGGTGATCTGCAGTGCAAGAGTCCTGTTGTCACTGCAGGTTCTTTGGCCGATGGTTTCCTCGGTCTGCGTGTGAAACCACGAAGAGAGCATCATTACTGCCAGCAGCAATAGTGCGAGTTGCACCGATGAAATGAGGATGACGATTAACCATCCGGGCTTGTTTTTCATTGGATTCTGTGAGTTGGATGAAGGCGGGAGGAAGGGGGCGGTTATGGGGAGATTAGGTTAGCGTTGCGGGGTTCTGTGTTGAAATCTTAATTAATGAAGATTTCAAGTGAGGGTGAAAAGCGACTGCCAGACTATTCCCCTGTATCTGGATTACTGATTTAATCCCTAGGTTGTGTTGTAGCTGCTGTAGTGATCATTTCGGTTGCGCGAGTTGTGAGTTAATCGATCGAAAACGACTTTTTGAGGGGGCGAGTTGGCAGTTCTGCTTGGTTTGAGATTTTATTGACGCTACCAGTCGGTCGGTTCAGCGGTGTTTCAGAAGAGGGTTGTCGGGAGGTTCGGAGAGCATAAAGGCGAGCGTTTGTCAATGTCAAAGTACTTAAATCTTAGTTGCTGAATCCTCTCGTAGACGGTTGGGGAATTGATAAGAAGAAGATAGAATTGGCTGCTCAAATTTAATGCTCCTCGGATTCAGATCGTCTTCATATGCCCGCTTCGGATATTGTTGTTAAAGGCGCACGTGAACATAACCTTCGCGACGTCAGTCTTGTTCTTCCTCGCAACCAATTGATTTGCTTAACCGGTGTTAGTGGGAGCGGAAAAAGTTCGTTTGCATTCGATACGGTGTTCGCGGAGGGGCAGCGAAGGTATGTCGAAAGCCTCTCCAGTTTTGCTCGGCAATTCCTCGGTCAAATGCCGAAACCGGATGTCGATCTAATTTCCGGATTGAGCCCGTCAATCTCGATTTCTCAAAAGTCTTCGGGAAATAATCCGCGTAGTACGGTCGGTACAATCACCGAAATTTATGACTTCCTTAGAATTATGTATGCGCGGGTTGGAGAGGGGTTCTGTCCAAAATGCAACCAGCCAATTTCAGCTCAAACGCGTGATCAAATCATTGGTAGTATTCTCCAGTTCAAGTCGGGGACAGAGTATCTAGTTCTGGCTCCGGTGGTTCGGGGGCAAAAAGGTGAACACCGTGATCTTTTTATTGACTTAATAAAAAAGGGATTCGTTCGGGCTCGCGTTGACGGCGAGATCGTATCTCTGGGATCGGAGATCAACCTTGATCGATCAAAGCGACACCATATCGAAGTGGTGATTGATCGGCTAACTGCCAAGTCGGGCATACGCTCGCGACTTGCGGAGTCGGTCGAGTCGGCACTGAAAATCGGTAAAGGGACGCTGATTATTGCTCAGGATCAGGAAATCGGCGAAGCGCCGGTGAACCCCGAATTGCAAGACGTTCTAGAATCAGCCGGTGGGAATGCCCGAAAGTCGCGAGCCAAGCGAACTCAGGTGGTGGATGGAGATCGGGTGTATTCGGCCGACTACGCCTGTGCCGCCTGTGGGGTTAGTTTCGCTCCTCCGACACCGCAAATGTTTAGTTTCAACAGTCCACAGGGGATGTGCCCGAGCTGTGATGGCCTGGGTGAGGTGTTCACGTTTGAGCGGGATCTGTTGGTTTCCAATCCCCAAAAGTCGTTTCAACAAGGTTGTTTTGATCTTCTTGGTAAGTGGAAAGAGTTGGGGCGTTGGAAGTGTCACATCTATCAAGGCGTAGCCGATACGGTCGAGCGAGAGCAAGGACTTGAGACAGGGCATCTTCTTGAAACCGCGTGGGAAGATTTAACCGAAGAGCAGCAGGATATTTGGCTTTACGGTACTGGAGAATTGAATATTACGTACACTTGGCGAGGTGGAAGTTCGCCAATGAAGTACGGGGGTAAGTTTGCAGGGATCGTTGCGGAGTTGGATGAAAAGTATCGGAATACCAACGGTGCTGCCAAGATTCGAAAACTTGAAGAGTACATGGCGGAAGTCCACTGTATCGAGTGCGAAGGCGACCGACTCAATCAGCAGGCTCGTCATTTTCGATTAGAGACTCAGAATCCCCGATTTTCAAAGCAGCCGAGTTTGTCCTTGCCGCAAGTTTGTGATCTGTCGATTGCGGACGCTCATGATTTCTTCTCAGGATTAGTGTTGGATGAAACGCGGCAGTTTGTCGCTACCGAGCCACTAAAAGAAATTCGGAATCGACTTGGATTTTTGCTAAACGTTGGTTTGGAATATCTCATGTTAAACCGGACGGCACCCACGCTCTCCGGTGGAGAGAGTCAGCGGATACGATTGGCTGGGCAGATTGGTGCCGGACTTGTGGGGGTGCTTTATATTCTTGACGAACCTTCGATTGGGCTTCATCCCCGGGACAATGACCGGCTCGTAAACACTCTGCAACATTTGAGGGATTTGGGGAACACGGTTGTTGTCGTTGAGCACGATGAAGACACAATGCGGGCTGCGGACTACCTGATCGATTTTGGGCCGGGTCCGGGCGTGCGGGGTGGCGAGGTTGTGGTCGAAGGCCATCCTTCAGAGATCATTAAAAATAAGGAAAGCCTGACCGCACGGTATTTGTCGGGTGATCTTGAAATCAAGATTCCAGAGGCTCGTCGGGCGTTTGATTCAGAACGGGTGTTTCGGGTCAAAGGTGCGCGTCACAACAATCTGAAAAATGTCGATGTAGAAATCCCACTAGGGAAATTTGTCTGTGTCACGGGCGTTAGTGGTAGTGGTAAGAGTTCCCTTGTCAACGACATAGTCAAGGAAGAGTTGAGAGAGATACTCAATGGCGGCATTAGTGAAGCGGGTGAGTTCGACGAACTTGAGGGCGTCGAGTTGATGGATAAGATGATCGCTATTGATCAGTCGCCGATTGGGCGAACGCCGCGTTCTAACCCGGGTACTTACATCAAGTTATTTGATGAGATCCGGAAGCTTTACACTCAGTTGCCCGAAGCAAAAACGCGGGGCTATGCCCCCGGCCGGTTTAGCTTTAACGTGAAGGGGGGCCGCTGTGAAGCTTGTGAGGGGAATGGCTCAAATAAACTCGAGATGGATTTTCTGGCCGACGTCTGGGTTACCTGCCCGGTTTGCATGGGGCAGCGATTTAATCGCGAGACGTTGCAAGTAAAGTTTCGAGAGAAATCGATCGCTGACGTATTGAATATGGATATTCAGGAAGCGATGGGGTTCTTTAAGAATATTCCGAAGGTGTATTCAAAATTAGAAACGTTGCATGCGGTCGGGCTGGATTACCTTAAGATTGGCCAGCCGTCACCAACGCTTTCCGGTGGCGAAGCTCAACGAATCAAACTTGCCAGGGAGCTTGTAAAGCGTAGCACGGGTAAAACGCTTTATCTTTTGGATGAGCCGACAACAGGACTGCATTTTGCCGACATTTCGTTGCTGTTGAAGGTGTTGCAGAACTTTGTCGACGCAGGAAACACGGTGCTGGTGGTCGAGCACAATCTTGACGTTATTAAAACGGCAGACTGGATTATTGACATCGGACCTGAAGGTGGTTCTGGCGGTGGACGCGTCGTTTGTGCGGGAACTCCCGAAGATGTGGCGGCGTGTCCAGAATCCTACACTGGTAAAGCATTGAAGAAGGCACTCGCGCCGCGACCGGTGATTGCCAAGCCGGGGAAGTCAAAAGCCAAGGCCCCGGTCCAGGCAGCGGAAATTAAGGTTCGCGGTGCCCAGCAGCATAGTCTTCGGACAGTGGATGTTGATATTGCCCGCGACAAGATGACCGTGTTTTGTGGCCCCAGTGGAAGCGGGAAAAGTTCGCTTGCCATGGACACAATCTACGCAGAAGGACAGCGGCGTTATGTCGAAAGTTTGAGTTCCTATGCTAGGCAGTTTGTTAATCAGTTAGAAAAGCCCCGAGTCGAACAAATCGAGGGTCTATCTCCTGCGATTGCGATTGAACAAAAAAATCTCGGTTCCACTCCGCGAAGTACCGTAGGAACGGTTACTGAGGTCTACGATTATCTTCGGATTTTACAAGCGCGTTTGGGAACGCCGTATTGCCCCGGATGCGATGTGCCAATCGGTACTCAGACCAGTGATGACATCGTTGATAAATTGCTTCAGTACCAAGATGGGACACGTTTGTTGCTGATGGCGCCTATTTCGCTGGATGCCAATCAGACTTACGAACAGTTGTGGGAGGAGATTCGTTCCAATGGTTTTGTGCGAGTGCGGGTTGATCAAGTTACCTACGGGATTGATGAAGTTCCGCTGCTTAACCGCCGCTCGCGACACAATGTTGAAATCGTCGTTGATCGTATTTCGATTAAGAAATCGTCTCGCGGTCGAATTGCCGAGAGTGTCGAATCAGCTTTGGCAATTGGGAAGGGTGTTTTGACGATTGCAGAGCCAGTCGATAAGGTTTCCGAACAGCATTGGACAACCGTTAAGCATAGCCAGCATCTTTCCTGTTCGTGTTGTGGCCGCAGTTTCGACGCCCTGACTCCGCATAATTTTTCATTCAACAGCCAGCTTGGTTGGTGCCAGGATTGCGAAGGAATTGGTACGCAGACGGGAGCGGATCCGGCGGCGATTATGAACGATGCGGAATTGTCCCTTCGCAAAGGTGCGATTTCACTGTGGCCGAATATAAGTTCTGGTATCTCGCAAGCAATGCTTGAATCGTGGACGACCGCGACCGGGATTCCAATCGATATTCCGTTTAATCAGTTAGAGGCTCGCCATCGAAGGATGGTGTTTTACGGCACGGATGATCGTTGGTTTGACGTGGTGAATGGCGACGACGAGACCTTGTTTTCATTTCAGTACAAAGGGGTCTATCCAACGATGGAGGAGGCCTCGCGGTTGTCGGCTAATTTGCGGCAGCGGATGCAGTCGTTGATCGGCGAGGTTGAGTGTGGTGGATGTGGAGGGAGTCGATTGCGGGATGATTCCGCAGCAGTTCGTTTTCGGGATCTTACAATCGACGGTATTTGCAGGATGCCGATGGGCTTGCTTGCGAAAACGATTAAGAAATGGAAGTTGGACCCGCGTGAGAAAAAGATTGCTGGAGAATTGATTCGTGAGATTTCTGCTCGAGTCAATTTTCTAAATGACGTTGGGCTGGAGTATTTGACACTCAATCGAACTGCGGCATCTCTTTCTAATGGAGAGGCTCAGAGGATTCGGTTGGCGAGTCAATTGGGGAGTGGATTGTGCGGAGTTCTGTATGTTCTGGATGAACCGACAATCGGGCTTCATACTCGTGACAATAAACGTCTCCTCAAAGCGTTGCACCGTCTGCGTGATCTCGGGAACACGATGATTGTTGTCGAGCATGACAAAGAAGTGATTGAAAATAGCGATGCGATTTGTGATTTTGGTCCCAAGGCGGGAAGTGGTGGCGGTCAAATCGTTGCCTCGGGAACACCTGCGGAGCTTGCCAAAAAGCGTGGGTCGGTAACGGGGCCTTACCTGAGTGGTAAAAAGGCAATTCCTATCCCCAGTAACCGCCGCCCTGCCCTTTCGCTCGATCTTGAAAAACAGATCAAAGCTAAAACGGCAAAAAAGACGGTCAAGAAAAAAGCGGTTGCCAAGAAAAACGTTGCTAAGAAAACTGAGACATTGGCTCGAACACTCGATGTTGTCGGTGCTCGTCATAACAATTTAAAAGACATCGAAGTAAAGTTCCCGCTCGAAACCCTGACCGTCGTTACGGGACCGAGTGGTTGTGGGAAAAGTTCCCTCGTAAATGATATTTTATTCAAGGCTCTGTCTCGCCGCCTTCATCGTTCTACTCAGACTCCGGGAGCCCATAAAGGGATTCGCGGGATTGAGCATGTCAATAAAGTGATTCGCGTCGACCAGACTCCTCTAGGAAATTCTCCCTCTTCGAATCCAGCGACTTACACCGGGGCGTTTGATTCGATTCGAGATTTGTACGCGCATCTTCCAGATTCAAAAATCCGGGGTTATACCGCCCGCAGATTCAGCTTCAATGTGCCCGGGGGGCGTTGCGAGGAGTGCACCGGGAATGGTCATATTTGTATCGAGATGCATTTTCTTCCGGATGTCTGGGTGCCTTGCGAAACCTGTCAGGGGCGTCGATACAATGAAGAAACTCTCGCGGTCAAATACAATGGTAAAAACATTGACGACGTGCTAAAGATGAGTTGTGCGGAAGCTGCAGAACTGTTCCACAATATTCCTAAGATTCGTCGTGTTCTCCAGACACTGTGTGATGTTGGACTTGATTATCTTACTTTAGGACAGAGCGCACCAACGCTATCCGGGGGCGAAGCTCAACGCGTCAAGCTGTCTGCCGAATTGGCTCGACCAGACCCCGGCCGGACGATGTCTCTGCTGGATGAACCCACCACCGGATTGCATTTCGAGGATTTGCAAAAGCTGCTCGATGTCGTGCAGCGGTTGATTGACATTGGTAACAGTGTGGTTTTGATTGAACACAATCTGGACATGATCAAAGCTGCGGA
>JAALLA010000145.1 GCA_011087765.1 Pirellulaceae bacterium | reverse complement strand
CTCGATAGTGAGTCGCTTGTGATTGGTTACATTTCAGCGGTGCCATTTTTAATTACTGCCGGTGTTTTTGCAGCAACGCTTTCTTCTGCGTTGGGCAGTATGATGGGAGCCCCGCGAATTCTTCAAGCGTTCGCCAAGGATGGTGTTTTTCAAAATTTGCGCCCATTTGCGGCTGGCAGTGGAGAAGCGAACGAGCCCAGGCTTGCGACCGTCTTGACGTTTGTTATTTCTCAAGCCGCGATTTTATTGGTTGCCGACTTAAACGCGATTGCTCCTTTGATCACGATGTTCTTTATGTTGACCTATGGTCTGTTGAATCTTGCAACTTTTTATGAAGCCATCACCAAGAATCCGAGCTACCGCCCACGATTTCGATATAGCCACTGGCTGACTTCACTGGCGGGTGCAGCGGGGTGTTTGTTGGTCATGTTTTTGATTAACTGGATGTGGGCGTTGGTCGCAATCTTTGGAATGGCTTGTGTCTATCTCTACATCAGTCAGAAAGAGGTGGAAACCCGCTGGGGTGATCTCCATCGAGGATTGTTGTTCGAGAGGACGCGTAAGAACTTATTGAAACTTGAAAAGGAACTCCATCATCCGAAAAACTGGAGGCCGATAATTCTGGCTTTTAGTGGTGCATCCTGGGAACGTCCGCAGCTTGCGGTTTATGGACATTGGTTTACCGCTGGTCACGGTGTCTTGACATTGGGGTATGTAATTCAGGGGGATGTTGAGAATCGACTGGAGCGTTTGCAGAGTCAGGAGAGGATCCTCAACGCATTTATCCAAGAACAAAAACTGGAGGCTTTTCCAGCGGTCGTTGCAGCGCCGACGATTTCTGCAGGCATGGAATCACTAGTTCAGACGCATGGGCTTGGTGCGTTGCGCCCCAATACAGTGCTGCTTGGCTGGCCAAATCATGCAGAAAAAATAGTGCCATTTTCAACAACGCTGAGGAGTATTCACGCGTTAGAGCGCAGTGTTATTGCGATGCGATTTAACGAGCCCGCACTCGAACTGGATCATAGAACCGTTCCTTTGGGGACGATCGACGTTTGGTGGCGTGGTAATCAAAATGGAGAGTTGATGCTTTTGTTGGCTCATCTGTTAGCCCAAAACCAAAGATGGCGATCGCGGCCAATTCGACTTTTAAGAATGATCGAAAATGAAGCGGGCAGAGAGGAAGTGTTGAATCATCTCGAAGGTTTAATTGATAACGCGCGGATTATTGCTACGCCCCATGTTGTTGTTTCTGAAAATGCAGTTGCCGCAATTCAGACGACTTCTCGTTCCGCTGCAATTGTTTTTATGGGAATGGCAATCCCGGAAGAGGGTGAAGGGGAGGAGTTTCACAAGCGGATGACTGATTTGGCAGGCGACCTTGCTAGAGTGGTGTTCGTGAAGAGTGAAGGCGGAATGTCGATTCATTCTTAACGTACTGGCCGTTGTGTGGGTTGATAAATCGTTCAAATCAGTTCCTTGTTGAATCTTTAGGAAATGTTGTCGATGGAAACCGGTTAGCCACTTCGCAACGGCGTCGCGGTTCGCTAAATTTAGAGATTAATCACGGCGCAAGAATATAAAAAATTATGTCTCAAAACGAAGCAACCAACGAACCTGAATTAAAGGATGAGGGTGACGCCGAAATTCGGAGCGCGTCCAAGGGTGCTTTAGGGGTTATTTTTTTAACGGTCTTTATTGATCTTCTTGGTTTTGGAATTGTCCTGCCACTACTGCCTCTGTATGCGGATATTTTTGGGACGGATCCAAGCGGGATCGTGATTGGCATGTTGATGGCTTGCTTCTCAATCATGCAATTTATTTTCGCGCCAATTTGGGGGGCGATTTCTGATCGAATTGGGCGTCGTCCGGTCATCATTATTGGATTGGCCGGGAGCGTAGTATTTTATACGCTGTTCGGAGTTGCTGCGATCTATCAGAGTCTATTCGGGTTGTTTGTGACGCGAATTGGAGCGGGTATAGCAGGGGCGACGATCCCGACTGCGCAGGCCTACATCGCCGATACGACCACTAAAGAGAATCGTACCCGCGGGATGGCTTTGATTGGAATTGCGTTTGGCCTCGGGTTTACGCTCGGCCCCCTGTTCGCGTATTTTGCGGTGCCCCAGGAGATTGCGGTAGAAGCGGGGGCCGAAGTCAGTCAGCTCGGCGACCCGGGAGCTGGGCCGGGGTTTGTTGCGGCCGGGCTCTCTGCGATTGCCCTGTTGCTGGCGATTTTTCGCCTGCCGGAATCCCATCATCCTAGTCAAGGAAAGTCGGGCAATACCCGACAGTGGTTTGATTTAAGTGCTTGGAAAACCGCAGTTAGCAACCCTGCGATGGCCTATCTGCTGTTAGGGTTTTTTGTTTGTATTTTTTCTTTCGCGAATTTTGAAACGACCTTGAGCATGCTGATCAAAGGGTCGAAGTCATTTGAAGACGCGCCGTTTAATTTTTCGTTCAAGCAAGTCTGCCTGACTTTTGCGATGATTGGCTTCATGGTGGCGGTGGTCCAGGGCGGTCTGGTGCGGAGGCTGTCTAAAAAAGTCTCTGAGAAGAATCTGGCCGTTGGCGGTGCATTGATCGAGTTGGTAGGCTTTGGAATTCTTGCTTACTCGGTAAAAATTGCGTCTGTTGGATGGCTGTTTGCTGCTCTGGCCGTGGTGGTTGCGGGGTATAGTTGTATGCAACCAAGTCTCTACTCGCTTGTCTCCCGCTGGTCTGACCCAAAGCAGCAAGGGAAGGCACTTGGAGTAAGCCAAAGTGTAAGTGCAATGGCAAGGATTTTTGGATCGGCACTCGGGATCCCGATGCTGAAGGCATTTGTGTTTCTGCCATACATTGTCGCTTCGGTATTGATGCTGGTCGTTGCGGTGCTTATCGCGATCGCCTGCCGGACAGGCGAAGATTTTTCCGATCAATCCAGCTAGAGCGAGCCTTTTTCACGCTCGCATTCTCTCGATTTTTCTTGATTTTCTAGCGGTAGAATCGTGGTGAATGCCTGCGATTGTATAAAGTGGTAAGATGCAAATGTTCGGCGATTGGAATGAGCGGGAATCTGGCATGTGTGTTCGCTGAACCTTCTCGAACTTTTTAGGAGTCAGCTATGTCCAAGACTAACTTGTTTATTATTTTTCTGATCTTATTGCTGATAGTTCCAGCCTCGAATCTTGATGCACAGGAAAGGGAGAATCAATTCAGAGAAATGGAACAACTCTATGAGCACGCCATGGAATTAGCAGAAAATGGACAGGTTGAAGAATCCAGACGCGTGATGGAAGCGGTTAATGAGATGAGAAGAGCTTTCAACGAAGGGGTCGGGAATGCAGACGATCGATCAAGAAACCAAACCGAAGCAAGAGAGTCGATTGAAAAATTGGAGCGGGAGAGAGAAGAATTGAAATCTCTCCTTCGCCAAGGTGTTTCCGACGGGCAAGCTGCTGAGATTCGGGAAGAGCTTGAGGAACTTGAGCGGGCGATCGGAGAGCAGGCGGTGATGCTAAATCAAGAAGTTGATCGTCACCCTCGAGATTTTAATGGAAGAAATGAGCGGCTTCGGGAATCGAGAGAGCGGTTTAATGAATCCCGCGAGCATCGCGGCGATGGGCAGGAAGAGCGCGAACACGAAAATCGTTGGCATGACGAGGAACGACACGAAGACCAGTCTCGAGGTGAAGACTGGGAGTCCAGAATGCACCATCTTCGCGCGGCAGCAGGACACTTACACGAAGCTGGTTTGCATGAATTAGCGGAGCAAGTGGAAATTCGGATTGGCGAATTAGAAAATGAAAGGCACGGTTCACACGGTCATGGATCAGGTGAATTAGAGCCCTTGTTGCACCGGATCATGGAAAGAATGGATGACTTGAATCGGCAGATTGATGATTTGCGAGAAGAAGTAGGCCGACTTAAAAGGTAACCTTTGCAATGAATGGATGCAGTGAAATTATTCAGGCCGCGGAGGACTCGGCTCGGGCGCTAGTGGAGCAACTGGAGTCTAACCGAACCGATCGTTTGGTGATTGCTGAGAGTTGTACAGCGGGCTTGGTTGCTGGAGTCCTGGGGCAGATTCCCGGTATATCGAAGTGGCTTTGCGGTTCGGCAGTTACCTACCGCGAGTCTGCTAAGAAAGAATGGCTGGGGGTGTCCTCGACGACATTGGCCACTCATCATGCTGAGTCAATCGAGACGACCCGTGAGATGGCATTGGGAGTGTTGCGGAAAACGTCTGAGGCGAAGTATTCGGTCGCGGTGACAGGGCATTTAGGGCCAGATGCGCCGCCAGCATTGGACGGACAGATTTTTATTGCAGTTGCGGTTCGATCTGACGAAGAAACTCGGATATATTCAACCGATTGTCTGAAGTTGAGTTCGCTTGAAAGGGTGGCAAGGCAGTATGAGTCAGTTGACTGTGTGCTCAGTTGCATAAAGGAGGCAGTGGCGGCAGGCGATGCTGGTTAGCAGTAATCTTGCGAGGGAAAAAACGAGAGCCGCCTGCTGAGTCGACTTTTTTCGAATCCAGTTAGCGGTTGGGGAATGATTTTCTTTATCAAGGCCGGTTGAAAAATGCGAGTAGTTGTTTAACAATCTTTCCCGATTGGGGGCAACGATTTGTTCTCAGGGTCGCGAACTGATTCGCCGCGGCCAGATAAAAGTATTGGTTGGAATCGACTACATTTAATATTCCCATTGAGCGGTGGAGTGGATCCGTCGTCAATCTGGAACATTTGTTCAGGCACGGTTATTGAAATGAATTCTCCTAAAATAAAACGCGCACTGATTAGCGTGAGTAATAAGCTTGGGATCGTCGATTTTGCCCAGGGATTGGTTAACGCGGGTGTTGAAATTTACAGCACTGGTGGAACGCGGCGTCATCTTGAGCATTCTGGAATTTCAGTCATCGATGTGGCTGAGTACACCCAGTTTCCAGAGATGATGGACGGCCGGGTGAAAACGCTTCATCCGAAGATTTTTGCCGGGATTCTCTGCAGGCATCATCTCGATTCCGATATGGCATCGCTCGCCGAGCATGAGATACATCCTTTTGAATTGGTTGTCGTTAACCTTTATCCTTTTGCTGCAACCATTGCCCGCCCTAATGTGTTGCAACATGAAGCGATTGAGCAAATTGATATTGGTGGGCCAAGCCTCATTCGCGCTGCGGCCAAGAACAGTGATTTTGTTACGGTGGCCAGCAGTCCTGACCAGTACAGTGCGATTCTGGAGGAAATTGGAGCAGAGGGAACGACGACGACTGGGCTGAGACGGAAATTGATGGCTCACGCTTTTCAGCATACCGCAGACTACGACAAGACGATATCGGAGTACTTTTCAGGGCAGACCGAAGGCGAAGTATTTCCCGCGACCTATCAGGTCGTGCTTCGCCGGAAAGATAATCTTAGGTACGGTGAAAACAGCCACCAAAAGGCAGCGCTGTATAGCGCCGGGGATTGCCGAGATGCAAATTTAGTAAATGCACGCCAGCTTAATGGAAAGCAGCTTTCCTACAACAATCTGCTTGATCTCGACAGCGCGTTGGCAATTGTTAGAAACCAAGAGAGTCCATCGTGTTCCGTGATAAAACACAACAATCCCTGCGGAGCAGCGACGGGGGAGACTTTGGTTGACGCTTGTAGAAAAGCTTTTGCTGGTGATCCTGTCAGTGCCTTTGGAAGCGTGATCGGAATTAATCGTGAGGTAGACGAAACAACGGCTGAGTTTCTTGCTGCGGGGGACTTTTTTATTGAAGCGATAGTCGCCCCTGACTTTAGCAGTGCTGCCCAGACGATTTTGACAACGAAACCTAAGTGGAAGAAAAATGTGAGACTTTTAAAGGTTGGTCAACTTGCACCTGCAAAGCCAGCCTGGGAGGCACGGTATCTACTCGGGGGAATGCTGGTTCAAGATGTAGACAATCAACCCGATGATCCTTCGAAATGGACCGTTCCGACCGACACGAAACCAGATGAGTCCATGATGGCTGAGTTGCGTTTTGGATGGGACATGGTTCGGTATATTAAGTCCAATGCGATCTGTCTTTCAAAAGACCTCTCTTTGGTCGGCGTCGGTGCAGGGCAAATGAGCCGCGTGGATGCCGTCGAGATTTCAATTAAAAAAGCGGGAGAGCGTTCTCAAGGGTCTGTTCTCGCGTCCGATGCGTTTTTCCCATTCGCCGATTCGATTGAGGTCGCGGCCGCTGCCGGTGTTGTTGCAATCATCCAGCCAGGTGGAAGTGTCCGTGATCAAGAAGTGATCGAAGCGTGTAATCAGCATGGAATCGCAATGGTGTTTGCTGGAAATCGTCACTTTCGACATTAATTGGACCACGGGTTTCTGAAACACGATTGGTTCTTGAATTGTAACCGCTGGTTTCCCCGACTCGATTTTTTATTCTGATTCAGGTTTGCGGGACTGAGCATTTAACGTGCGGAGGCGGTGGCGTGAAACGCAGTGTTGCAATTTACGGGCCTACGCCTCAATTCGTCCGGTGGGCCATCAAGCATGATTGTCCGTTTCGTGAGACCGACGTCGATAACTTGCCCGATCGTACGTTCCGGCAACTTCGGGGGTTGCGAGAATATTCGCAAGCCAAAGCGGATTCTCGCGTGTTTGAAGATTACTGCCTTCATCCCACAGCGGTTAGTGACGCGCCAACGAGAGCCCGCGGATTTCATCGAGATGAAGTGCTTGCCGCATTGGGTGAACCAGAATTTATTTCAAAGACCTGTCAGCAGTGCCCAGCTAATGCGATTTCTGATAATCGTTCTCAGGTCTGGGCGGGTTGTTACGGCGTGCTGGCTGCGACAAGCGGTTTTGACTTTGAGACATTGGTAACTTCAGCAGTCGATTTTGACAATCTTGAACGTCATCCCATGTATCAACCAGGTCGTTTTGACTTTGTCGATCTAATGGAACAGGCTTTCGCCGAGTTGAGAATTGAAGTTGATGGTTCTTTGTTTCCGCATGCCTCGCCGCGTTGGTTCGGAATTTGGAGAGCCGGTCGATTCGAGCGGCAGCAGCTTCGCGTGCTTGCCAAAGTGCTCGAGTTTATTATAAATCGCAGTCTAAAATTTGACGCGGTTCCTTCAGAAATCAGTGAAGTCCTTCAACTCAAATGCGCGGTTGACCGCTGCATTAAATTTAACCTGGAGTTGAGTGTTGAGTTGGTGCCGCCCGGGCACTCCGATGGGATGACCTGGATTACGAACTCGCATTGCCCGGAATGTAGAATGAGTATGTTGCAGGATGTCGACCGGTGTCAAGTCTGCGGAAGAGTCGGACGCCCGCAGGGCGTTCGTAAGAGTAGGGTTCTCGGTTCGCGACCCTATGTTACTCTCGAAGGTGTGCTTGGAGAGAAGAGGACCGTTGAGCTTTTGACGCGGTACGAAATCGCCAGGAAAGCATCGCAAGCTGATGATACCTAGTCGAGAGGTCGAAGCAAGAAGCGGCATTCGAATCGGTTTTTCTGACTGATAAATGTCGCGCTTACGATGACTGAAAACGGATGCTTGATGCTAGGTCAACGCTTGAGGAAACCTCGAACTGAACTTAGCGTTGCGAAGTCTCGGTGTTTTGCTTCCAAGAAAATAAGCTGTGTTTCGATCCAGTTTGAAAAGTCCTGTAAGCTATCGAAACCAATGTCGCGTCGGGGATGTTTGGAATCTTCGACCGGGTCGTTGGGTGAGCTTTCAAATTTATTTTCTTGTAACATCTTAAGCCTCCTACGTAGGGTTGGTTCAATAGTAAGTGTCTTCTTCCTCCCCTCCCCTTTGTTAATACGCACAAATGGTGCCGTTCTTGTTTGAAAACTCTTTTTAATTCTAAGTATTTGCAAAATAAGGGTTTGTGGGGTTTTTTGCCCCGTTCGTTTAACCGGTTTTTGAGTATTTTTGATAACAGAAGCGCTCAAAATGATGGCTTGTACACCTAAGTTTGAAATTGCAAATGGCTTAAGGAAAGCCACCTGAAAGTAGCTGCCTGTGTTGACGGCGGTTTTTTGCGCGTGCGGTGATTTGTTAGAGGGCAAGGCTGACGGTCGCCATTTAAAATGCGATTAAATCTGCCGCGGCAATTGCGATGAGGCGATTTTCAGGAGAGTCTACGAGTTGTCTGTTGAGTAGTTTGTAGAAATTGCGATCTATTGGGCATCATCGTTTTTGGTGAAGCGATCGAGTGCAATTCGATAGACTTTTTTAAAGTCCTGTTTTTCATCGTTGTTCAAAATCAGATTTGAAAAAAGACAAACGAGTGCAATGGCAGCCAGTAGTCCGGTCGCGACCAGCGGTTTGGTTAAAAGGATTAGCGGGAGCAAGCTGCAGATCCAAATGCCGGAGTTCATCGAGCACCCGAATCGGTGGTTCATCAAGACCATCAACGCGACCAATGCTCCATTGCCGCATGCTGTTCCGATGACTGCCCCGGGGAGGCCGATCTTTGGGATTAGAACTATGTTGACAGCGATATTTACCAGCAGCCCAATGCCACTGACCAGCGTTGCCCATTTTCCTTTTTCGGCTACCCATAAGTAATCTTGAGCCACCGTCATTAAGCCGAACCAAATGCAATAGACAAGCGTCAATGGCAAAATTGCAAGTCCGTCGTTGTAGCGACCTTGAAGAACCCAATCAAACAAAAGAGGGGCGGCAAATAATATTGCAATTCCCGCCGCAGTGAAAGAAACCGATATGAGTTTGAATGACCAATTCAGTTGCTTTTGAGCTTTTGCTTTGTTGTTGGATTCCCAGGCTTGGCTGAGGTACGGAATGAGCACCCCCGCGAGCATTGCTGCAATGCTTACTAACACCAGCGGTACAACACGCCCACTGTGGTATTGTCCCACAGAGGCCTGGGCCAATTCAGGGGAATTGGACGACCAATGCAAGAGCATGTATCGGTCTGACACTTCAATTGAATTGCTAAGTAGGTTGGTTGCCCACATCCAGGCAGCGTAAGGCGCGATGCGTTTCCACATTGTCGAGTGCGTTAAATTTTCGCCGTCGTTGCGTAAGCCGGCGCGGTGCTTCCAAAGGACCCATAGGGCGGGAAGCAATCCAACGAGGCATGAAATGGTAAAGGCGAACGTTGCGGCGGAAGCTTTGTTTTGCCAAAGCAGGATGAGCAGTACCCCAGCCACCGCAAATGAAATTCCGGAAATAAATCGAGATACTGTCACCACGCGGACTTGGCGAAGAGATTCTAGAAGTGCTCCGACAAAGTTAAACGCGCTGACTGCGATAATTGCAATGCCAAGGTAGTAGGCTAAAACGACTTGAGTTGGGTCTCGAAAAAGTAACTCGGATGTGAAGCTTGGGAATACGAAAATTAAAGCCGAGATTACGAAGGTTGTGCAGCAACTAATAGCTGCAACTCGTAATAAAAATGTTCTTAATTGTCCTCTTTGCTGGTAGTGCTCGGTAAATTTTCCAAAACAACCGGGGAGTCCAATGACGGCAAAAGGAACTAAAAGCATTAGATAGCTCCAGGCCATCGACCACTGTCCGAGTTGCTGGTCTGTCATCAGGCGGCAGAAAAGCAGGCCACGTCCGAATCCGATCGCCCGTTGACTGATCGTGAGGATGAGTGCAAACGCCAAACCAATGGCGATCGAGTCTGACACGAACGCCGCGGGGGCCGGGGGGTCGTTCTCGAGTAATTGAGGATTGGGTTTAGGGTTTGCAGTTGCCATGGTGTCATGGGGCTAGTTCGGTGCAGAATCAGTCAAAATGTTGGTTATTTGCGGGTATAAATCGGGAAAACTCCCCAAGTTGGACGCAAAACGCCTTTCTGTTGCTTGGTACAGGCAAGGATGGGACTGTGATGCAGGTTGTAGCGATTTGCGACGAATGCGCTAAATTGGGTCTCCGGTTGGGGCTCTGGTTGGAAACGAAGCGTAAAACCGCTGTCAGGGAGGTTTGGGTGAGTGTGAGAACTTGACAGCACAGGGCGCTCTAAGCGAACCCAAGGCATTCGCTGGGCTCGTTTCCAAGGTTAAAATTCATAACCTCGTTGTCCTACCGGTTGTGAATTTTTCAGAACGCGTTGGAAGTCTTATTTGCCCCTGTTCATCGGTCGGTTCGGCATGATAAACTGAAGGCATTCGTTCTTAATGGCAGACGTGCCATTTCAGAGACTTTTTATGGATTAAGAGATTGCCAGAGCTTCCAACACAAGGGGATGACCAGTTAGGTGATCCCTTGAAAATTGATTTTTCCATTGTCGCCCGGGATTTAAAACTTCCACCAGAGAAGATTGCAAAAACCGTTGAGTTGCTGGATGCCGGAAATACGATCCCGTTCGTAACCCGTTTCCGTAAAGACTTGACCGGTGGGCTAAATGAGCAGCAGGTTTTGGCGATCAAGCAGCGTGTAGGTCAACTACGCGCGTTAGCTGAAAGAAAAACATTTGTTCTTAAATCCATTGATTCTCAGGGAAATCTCTCAGAGGATTTGGCTTCCCAAATCAAAAAGGCAACGACCAGTCGCCGACTGGAAGACTTGTACCTTCCCTTCAAGCCCCAGAAACAGTCGAGAGCTGCTTTAGCGAGGCAGCAAGGGTTGGAGCCGCTTGCAAATGATATCTTGCAGGCAGACTCTCCCGATGTCGAGATTGCGACACGAGCGACCAAGTTCGTGCGAGTCGACAAAGGGTTGAATTCAGTCGACGACGTCATCAAAGGCGTTGGGGATATATTAGCCGAGAAATTTAGCGGCAACGATGAACTGCGCAGCAAGCTTCGCCGAATTATGTGGTCCGATGGTAAACTTGCGGCTGAGTCAATTGTGAAGCCGGAGCAAAAGCCCGAGTTGGATTCTGTCGCGTCACCGGCGAATGAAGCACCGACTAGCAAAGAAGCACCGGCTAGCAATGAAGTTGCGCCGACCAGTGAGTCGGAAGCAGCTGGAGAGATGAGCAAGCAACAAGTAAAACTCGATTCGGATCAAGCCGCCGAAGGAGTGGCTCCTTTGAAGGCGGTGGCCGAGTCCGCGGCAAAGGAACCCTCACCTGAGACTGGAAGTGTCGAAGGTGAACTCGCGGGTCAGGAAACAAAAGAAGAAGTTGCCGCTCCACCCTCCGAGGGTAAGACTCCCGCCGGGGAGACTGCACCGGTTGCTGCCGCTGAATCGGAGGTCGCAGGATCAGCGCAGGTTGAAGCGTCGAATGAAGCGTCGAATGAAGCG
>JAALLA010000144.1:8678-11197 GCA_011087765.1 Pirellulaceae bacterium | reverse complement strand
AGAGCCGCACGAAATGAATCTTTGATGATTGCGAAATAAGGTCGCATTAGGAACTTTCTTTAATTTGATAAATCGAAGTAGGCGTCAACTTAATCTCGAATCTTTACTCCGAGACAATTTTTAAGAACGCATCTTCTAGCGACGATTCTTGTCTTGTCATTCTCAACAAACTAACTCCGTTAGCCCGAAGTCGATCGATCAATGTATCTAAGGTATTTTGATCTGCGAGCGTTACTTTGACAGAGAAAGCGCCTGACTCGGATTTTGATAGAATGGAATACTCTTCCCCTTCCATCGCTTGATGAATTGCAGTGGAATCGCCCGAGATATCGATTTCCAGTGTGATGAGATTCCCTTCAGCTCCTGAAAGCTGCTGAACGAACCCGCCAATTTCGGAAACCGGTCCACAATATTTAAGAGCACCTTGATTCAAGATCGCTACGCGATCACAAACCATTTCGACTTCCTGAAGAATATGACTGTTCAGGAAAATGGTCACACCCTCGTTCTTTAGATTACGAATAATATTTCGAACGTCGGCTCGCGCTCGTGGATCGAGTCCATCGGTCGGTTCATCGAGAATCAATAGTTTTGGATTGTGAAGTAACGCCTGGGCTAACCCTAGCTTTTGCAGCATGCCCTTGGAGTATTTCCGACATCGATCGGTGGCGCGGCCAGTCAAACCGACCATTTCAATGACCCGCTCCTGCTTCTTACGAATCTCGGAGGTCGGAACGTTGCTTAAGTTTCCATAACACTCCAGCGCAGAAAAACCCGTCAGATGGGGTGGGATCCGAAGATGCTCGGGGAGATACCCGACCAGCCGTCGAGCCGATCTGGAACCGGCATTCAAGCCCAACAATTCAGCGGAGCCGGCACTCTTGCGAATGATGCCCAAGAGAATCTTAATGAAAGTGGTCTTTCCAGCTCCATTGGGCCCCAGTAGTCCAAAGATTTCTCCCTGATTTACCTGGAATGACACGTCATTGAGTGCCTGAAACCGCTTTTTAAAGACCAGACCCTCAGAATATATTTTACTGAGTCCAGTGGCATGAATCGCCGGAATTTTGGGAGATAGCTCGTTGACTGTTGAGTCCTTTATCATTCGCCTACCATCAAAGATGAAAAAATTGCATCAAAATATTTTAGCCGCGATTGGTTCACCGGCGATTATAAAACGACTTAAGCCTGTGCGATAACCGGGGCCAAGTGTAAATTGTACCTCTGATTCCTGTTTAAGGTTTCGATTCGAGCACAAGTTAGAGCCATTCGGTAAAAACTAATCACTTTCACTACTAAATAGCGCAAGATCGTTGTGCGGACAATTTAATGAATTCACCCAACCCTGAAGACAATCGACTCGAAGACCCCGTCGTCCTGCTGTTTCAGTCATCGCCGTACGGGACTCTCGATGCGATTGTACAGCACGACAATCAAGCGGTTTATTTTTATTTGAATCAACCGGTTTCAACAGAATCATCTCAAAGGCCCGCCTTTGGTACCCGCGCATGCTGGGTTCGCAATCTTGCTCAGGGTCCCCTTGTTGTCAACGAAACGCAAATGCGACAAGGCATTTCCCCCATGCTTCCGCGAAATCTCTGCACGCATCGCGACGGGCAAACCCTCCCTCTCAGCGAAAATCTTCGGATTGTCTGGTTCGAAGAAGGCAACGGCGCAGCACTCATAGAAGCACTGCCTGATAAAGAACCTGTAATTCTTGCAGTCATCCCTCCCTGGAGCGGACTCGAGGGATTCCATGGATACGCTCACGAATGCGCCGTCGAAAGTCCACTCTGCTGGCCCATGCCCGACAATCCAAAACTCCGCCAGCGAATCGACAAGGCAGACGAATTTTGGCAGGCATGGCAGCAGCAACTACCCAATGATCGTGATTCCAAAGATTCAAACGAATCAAGCAACACGCCTTTTGCTGAATTCCAGCCACTACTACTGAACCATTTTGATCGTCATTTTTTGACCGAACCTGAAAACACCAAACGTGACTATTTTTCAATCGGTGAAAATTATTTTCCGCCCTGCGGAATCGTGCGGTACTCCAACTCAACCGAAACCATCATTGCGACCGTCGGTATGTCAGTCTGCCCTCAACCTGCAGTTGAGCTATTTTCAGAAACCCCCGGACTCTATCGCCGAATTGAATTGGCAATCAAGCTAACTCGGCAACAAGCTGAGGATCCCGAAACTCACAATAAATTAATTGAGTTAGCTACGGCACGACTCAGCGGACTAGCAAACTACCCTTGGAGTCAATTTACCTGGCTTGGCCCCGGCCACACCTGCGCATTTTCCGGTGTTGTTCCCGGATGCAACAGCGCCTTGTTGGTTCATCAAACTCAATACCTTCCCGACCAGCAAACGAGTGAGACAATTCAGACTTTCCGCGACGACCCGGTCAATATTTTGTGGATGGTGCCAATTACCGAATCCCAACAACAAGGCCTCCAAACTGGCGAGCTTACCGCGACCGATCTTTGTTAACCGGATTTAAAACGCAAGGC
>JAALLA010000144.1:0-8578 GCA_011087765.1 Pirellulaceae bacterium | reverse complement strand
CTCAATATTTTCGCAAATAAAAATCATCCCGACAAAAAACCAGAACTCATTGTGATAGACTTAGATAAACGCTAAAGAACAATTTAAATTGGCATTCCCCAACCGAACCCCCCGGTTTGTAAACTGCCACCGCCTCATCTTTCGATGACTCCGTTCAATAGAATTTGATGACCGAACCAAAAGACCACTCTTCGAGCGATATTGCGACTCAATTCAATTTGATCCAGCAAGTCCAGGCGAATGAACCGGTCGCTTGGGAATTAGTGTTCTCCCTGTACGCCCCTTTAATTAAACGGTGGGCTCGAGGATACGGCGTCACTTGTCCGTTTGAAGTTGACAATGTCTGCCAGGAAGTTTTCACCAAACTTGTCAAGAATATTGAATCATTTCAATACCGTGAAAATGGTGGTTCTTTCCGGGGATGGCTTCGAGTCATCACCCGCAATTACATCTGGACTCAGCAGATGGGGAAAGGAAACCCTCAAACCATTGGGGGAACTCTTTGGAATTTGCAATTAAACCAGATTCCATATAATGCACCCTCGGAACGCAGTCTCCTGGATGCTCCGGAAGAAGATCCCGACGACGACACTCGTAAATTAATTTTCCTTCGGATCATGAAGTGGGTTGAAGCCAACTACTCCGAATCTCAAAGTATCGCATTTAAAAGAGTCGTGATTGACCATCGCCCTGCGCGTGAAGTGGCGGAGGAATTAGGAATGACTCCCAACGTTGTCTACCAAAATAAATCCCGCATCTTGGCTAAAATCAGAAGTGTTTTCCAGGATTTGGTTTAGTGAAAAAACTACTAACAAGATCTACTCCGTGCTCAGCCATCGTTTTACTTTTTCAATAGAAAAAATACCTTGATCGAAACCTGCCCGTCCGAAGAACTTCTTCGCAAATTTAATGAAGGACTTATCGACGCATCCAACGATGTCGACAGAATCGCGGAACATCTAGCTTCCTGCGAATCCTGCATCGACCGCCTGGATGCGATGGAACCTGGACCAATCGCGGAAGGGCTGCGCGAATCCGCCGCGTCGCTAGGGCTGAATGAAGAAACTCTACTGGTTTCCGAAGATCAAAATTTCGATTCAATTCAAGGCACCATCGACGACGTCCTTTCCACTGTTCGAAACACACCTCGCAGTGAGAAACTCGATCCTGCTCAGTTTGGGGAGTATCGTTACCAGGTCATTGCCGCTATTGGAGAAGGTGACTTTAGCAGCGTTTACGGAGCACTGGGACCCGCAACCGAGGAAACAGATGAGACGCCCGACCTCTTAGCAATCAAAATTCCACACGAATCTAAGTTAACGACCGACCGGCATACTCAACAGTTTTTTCTTGATTGCAAAAAAGCAAAACAACTGAACCATCCCAACATCCAACCTGTGTTAGATTACGGTCGCTGGGATGACAAAAAATTATTCCTCACAAAACCCCTTCTCCAACACCCCACGCTAACAACACTTTCTCGAAACCATTGCAATTTCAATTATGAAACAACGCTCTCGATTATCAAGCAAGTTATCGATGCTGTTTTTTACGCCCATTCAAATCAGGTTGTCCATCGCCATCTTTCACCCAATAACATTCACCTAATTAAACAAACCGAGGCCGAGAACTCGACCGAAAACACCGGCGACTATCAAGCAATTGTGTCTGACTTTGGATTCACTCTCGATTCCCGCTACCACTTTGATCTGATCGAACCTTCCCAGCAAAAGAATCCTTTTGTTTCACCGGAAAGCGAAACGCAAAACGTCGACTTCATCGATGATCGCACCGATGTTTATTCCCTTGGCAAGATCCTCAAATTACTCATGCATCTCACCCCAGACCTTCGAGAAGAAGAAAACCTCAAAAAGATCGTCCAAAAATCAACCACGGCTCGGCGACGCGACCGCTATCAAAGCGTCGGTGAATTGAGATTTAACCTCGGGTTGCTGTAATTCGTTCACCGACGAAATTACTCATTGAACCCGGCAACAGCGTTGACATCGCCCAAGGCAGGGGTATGATAATGCAATGCCCAAGAGACTTCACAACACGCATGTTCATTTGCACCATCCTCTTCGATGACGGTTGTGGACTAGTCTGACAATGCATTTGCAAAACACAGAACGCTGGCCACAAGGTCAGCGTTTTTTTTTATCCAGCAACAACTTCTACACTTAATTGAATTCAAAAGGTTACTATGTCGTCCAATCTTGATCCCTCGATTGTCCGTTTGGCACTTCCCAAAGGCCGAATGTTTGACCAGGTCGTCGATCTTTTAAAGGGAGCTGGGATTTCGATCCGGCAATCCGAACGTGGTTATCGGCCCAATATCTCCCTCCCGTTCTTCAGCGCAAAAATACTCAAACCAAGGAATGTAATCAGCATGCTTGCCGCAGGTGCAAGGGACCTTGGTTTTGCAGGCGAAGACTGGATCCAGGAAACCGGGACTGAACTTCACGAACTCCTGGACACAGGTCTCAACCCAGTACGACTTATCGTGGCCGCGCCGCATCAGCTACTCGTCGATGGAAAATTGCCACAGAAAAAAATCACCATCGCCTCTGAATATCCAGAAATTGCCCAACGCTGGGTCGCAGGTCAGGGTATTGAAGCAAGCATTCTTCAGACTTTCGGCGCCACTGAAGTTTTCCCACCCGAAGATGCTGACTGCATTATCGACAATACCGCCACCGGCTCAACATTACGAGCTAATGGGTTGCATATTATTGATGAAATCATGACGTCTTCCACAAGGCTGTATGCGTCGAAAAACGCAATGGACAACCCTCAAATTCGAAATCGAATTGAGGACTTTGCCATGGTCATTAAAGCCGTTCTCGAGGCGAGAAAACGAGTCATGATGGACTTGAATGTTGCTCAGGAAAATCTCGAATCTGTGATTAACTGCCTTCCATCGATGAGAACACCAACGGTATCGCCCTTAAGCAACTCAGATTGGGTTGCAGTACGCGCCGCCATCTCAAGAGAACAACTCGCCGAAATTATCCCCAAACTAAAATCTGCGGGTGCCTGCGATATCGTGACCACCGCAGCGGAGCAATTAATCGCTTAACGGCCTCGCCTGCGGACTGAGATGCGGTCATCTCTTTTACCGACTGAGCCCATTCCTACGTTTTTCCCATACGCTGTTATGAATCAATCCGACAATGATGGCTACCAAACGCCTGAATTCCAAAATAAAATCACGCTCCAACTTAGTCGAAATGAATCGACCTGCGCGATTGAGAACCTGGGAGACAAACTTGCGCACCTCGATCATGCCTTGATTTCAAACTACCCTGATCATCAGGAACTTCAGTATCAACTTGGTCAGTATTGCAATATCCCTGCGGATCGGGTTGTGGTGACCGCAGGCGGTGACGATGGAATCGACCGAGTCATTCGGCACGCAATTCAGGGATCAGCCAAAACCATCGTAACCCACGCGCCAGCTTTTGAAATGGTCGATATCTATTGCCGCAACCATGGTGGCTCGATGACCCATGTTCCATGGCTTGCCGGGGATTTTCCCGTCAAACAATTCGTGGATCAAATTGACGAGCAGACCGCACTGGTCGTACTCACTTCGCCCAACAATCCAACGGGCGGCGTTATCTCGATGGACGTAATCCATGAGGTTAATCAAGCGGCCAAAAAGGTTGGAGCGAAACTCTTAATTGACCACGCCTATATTGAATTTGCAGACCAAAATCCACTCGCTGAACTCATTGCTGATGATAACCTGATAATCATCCGGACATTTTCAAAAGCTTGGGGTTTGGCTGGACTGCGAGTTGGCTATTTGCTCGCACCCAGCCTTGAATTTGCCAACACGATGCGGAACTCATCGGGGCCGTTTCCAGTCAGCGCCGTATCGCTTGAACTGGCTCGACTCTCATTGATGGAATTTCAGCATTCGATGGAGCACAATGTCAGCCAGATAAAGAAGTTTCGCGAATTACTGATAGATTTGGTCACACAATGCGGTGGCAATTCGATTGAGACTCAAGGAAATTTTATTCTTGTCAAATTCGAAGATGCTGACCAAATCTGGAAAGGCCTCGCCGAAGATGGTGTGGGGGTTCGCATCTTTACAGACAACGTTTTGTTAAAAAACCACCTGCGCATCACTTGTCCAACGTGTCCCGCAGATTATCTCCAGCTGGCACAATCACTGTGCCGACTGTGCCAGGTTGATTTTGAATTACAAAAAGTCTCAATCGGGGTGGCACACACCCAGGCCATTGAGGCAACACCAGAACGCGACGCTTCCAATGAAACCGCACGGGTTTGGACGTCCGATCGACGAACCAAAGAAACCTCGATCGATTTGGCGATTAACCTCGATGGTTCTGGATTAATCGAAATTGAAACGGGTATCGGATTTCTCGACCACATGCTGACCGCGCTTGCTTTTCACGCGGGTTTCGATCTTCAATTAAAATGCGATGGTGATCTCCACGTCGACGATCATCACACCGCCGAAGATTGCGCCCTGGCGCTGGGAACGGCGATTGACAATGCACTTGGCAAACGATCGGGAATCAAACGATTTGGTTATGCATACGCTCCTCTCGATGAATCACTCGCCCGAACGGTCATTGACCTAAGTGGTCGACCGTGGCCTGAAATCCATTTGAATCTCGAGCGTGAAATGATTGGAATGTGGGCCTGTGAAAATATCACCCACTTTTTTCAATCGCTCGCGATGACGCTTAAATGCTCACTCCATATCGACGTATTACGCGGAAACAACGATCATCATCGTGCCGAAGCCGCGTTTAAATCGTGTGCCAAAGCCCTCCGCGAAGCACTTACAAAGACTTCAGGTGAGGTCCCAAGTACCAAAGGCGTACTTTAAATTTACGATTCTGATCTTTAATTACCTCAACCCGGTAACATCCATATTATTCATCCGCTCGATTGTTGATTTTTCATGATTCAGATAATTAATACCGGTGTGGCCAACATCCGGTCCTTACAAGCTGCATTTGACCGCCTCGATTTGACTTGGAACCTCACGGTCAGTGCCGAAGAAATTACAACCGCCACGCATGTTGTCCTTCCGGGTGTGGGAGCCTTCGCTGCTGCCGCGGAATCAATCGATCAACTCGGCCTCAGAAAGGCAATCATCGACCGCATCAACCATCGGGAATCGGCAACACTCTGTATCTGCCTAGGCATGCAACTGCTATGTGAATCGAGCGAGGAGTCCCAATCGGCAAAAGGGCTTGGCATCATTCCCAAGGCAATTACCAGGTTTGGAGAAGGGGTAAAAATTCCACAGCTAGGTTGGAACGAAGTCCGCCCGGTCGATAACGGACCCTACCTTGCCGGAGAAGCTTATTTTGCAAACTCCTACCGGCTTGAAACGGCCCCCGATGGTTGGGGTGCAGCCGAAACCGACTACGGCGGAACTTTCATTAGCAGTATTTGGCGGGGACGCACGCTCGCATGCCAGTTTCACCCCGAACTTTCGGGAACATGGGGAGAGTCAGTTTTGACTCAATGGATTGAGGGAATCACATGCTAAAATCAAGAATCATCCCCTGCCTCGACGTGAATGAAGGACGCGTTGTCAAAGGTGTGAAATTTCAAAACCTTCGCGATGCCGGAGATCCGGTCGAGCTTTCATTTCACTATCAAGACCAGGGCGCTGACGAACTCGTTCTTTTAGATGTTACCGCCACACGTCAGGAGCGAATTGCAATGCTCGAGACCATTGAACGCGTCAGGCAGAAACTCTCGATTCCACTAACCGTTGGCGGTGGAATTGGCTCTATCGAAGATGCTGGACGGTTACTCAACGCCGGCGCTGACAAAGTCAGTATCAACTCAGCCGCCGTTCGAAATCCAGACCTGATTGAAGCGATGTCCGCTCGATTCGGTGCTCAGTGTACCGTGGTGGCAATCGACGCAAAAAAACAGGGCGAAATTTTTCAAGTGCTTACGCGCAGCGGAACCACCGCGGAGGCGATCGATGCGGTTGCCTGGGCGGCACGAGCAGAAGCTCTTGGTGCTGGAGAAATTTTGTTGACCAGCTTTGATCGAGATGGAACTCGAAGTGGTTACGACCTACCCATGCTTTCGGCAGTCACGGATGCTTGTTCTCTGCCGGTAATTGCCTCCGGAGGTGCCGATTCGGTCGCCCATATGGTCGAAGCCTTTGAACATGGAGCCCACGCAGTTTTGGCCGCATCAATTTTTCACGACGCGAATATGACAGTCGGCGAGGTAAAACGAAAACTCGCCGCCGCCGGCGTTCACGTTCGAACCGATTAGCAAACGCCCCGCCAACCTGGAATGATACCGAATCTCTAACCCTACTCCCCAGCGTTCAAACACGATGTTTTATTCCAGCTGCTTTACTAACCGACCTCATTAATCCAGGCATTCACATTTATCATGCTTATCCCCCAAATTAAATATTCATCGGATACCTCAACACAGCAGTTAGTTCAGACGATCAAACATTGGAGTCTTTTTGGACAGGTCGCGATCACTGGAATCGACGCAACTGCAGTAGACGATGTAAAATCGATCCTCCGACAGGTCGGGGGAACTGTTGACATTTCTATCGAATTCGAATCATCGGACGCCGCAGAGCAATTGGCCATGTTAAATGAAGGGGCATGCCGTCTGCTCAACCGCGATTCCTCTCAGGATTCAGAGACAGTGCCGTCAGATCGACAAATTAACCTGATCGAAAACCCACCCCTCGACCAGGCCATTCCCCAAAACACGCTGGTCGCTTTGGACTCTCCAACTGCCTCGCGGATTGCAGAATTGGAAATGGCAAGAATCGACTGCCTCGTCGACATCGAACATTTATCGCCTGAGTTAATCACCGATTATTTCAAAACGGTACTCGTAACCGACCGACCCGATGGGTTGTGGTCAACAGTCATTGTCGATCCAATCGGAATCGCACTTGGATTAGCGTATTCTAATTACGAAAGCCTGCTGCATGCGATCGAGACGCGATGTGGGACCTACTGGTCTCGGTCGAGAGATGGCCTCTGGATCAAAGGAGAGACCAGCGGAGCAACCCAGCAACTTCTTGGCATCCGCATGGACTGCGACCGCGATTGCCTGCGATTTACCGTCACTCAGGATTCACCGGGATTTTGCCACCGCAACACACACACCTGTTTTGGTCAGGAAAGAACGATTCAATCCGTTGTCGAACGGTTACAACAGCGTTTGGCAGAAGCCGATGAAAGTTCTTTCACGCATCGTCTGGCGAATCAGCCAGAGATGCTCGAAGCCAAACTGCTCGAAGAAGCCAAAGAACTTTCTCTCGCAAGCCAACAAAACGATCAGGACGAGATTGCCTGGGAGGCAGCAGATGTTCTTTACTTTTCTTTAATTGCAATGTTAAAAAACGGGGTGCCCCTCGAACGCGTCTATGCTGAATTGGCGAGACGCATGAACCGGGTAGTTCGGCGTGACCCAGGCATCAAAAACTAAAATCAAATCCCATTCAGTTCAACCTGGGCGTTATCAACAATTCAAATTTTGCGGTTACCTCGCGGCCTATCTCGCACCAACTCCATCATCATTCCACTGCCCGCTAATCGTATTTTATCGGATTGCCTACTCGTGTTAAAAATAATCGAAGCAAGTTCATTCGAACCCACTAATCTATTTACGCCACTCGACGACGCGACCCTCGAAACAGCAGGAGACATAGTCAATTCCGTACGTTCCCAAGGCATAACAGCTATCCGGCGGTTTGCTGAGCAGTTTGGTGAACGGAGCAAGGACCAACCCTTGTTGATCGAGAGAGATCAAATGGAGGCTGCCACAGCCCGGATTGAACCAAGTGACCTTGAACTGTTGAAACGTGTTGCCGAGCGTATTCGAACCTTTGCTGACGCTCAGCTAAGTTGTTTGAGTGAGCTGAAAACTCCAGTCCCCGGTGGATTTGCTGGACATACGATCCAGCCAATCAATCGCGTTGGATGCTACGCTCCGGCGGGTCGATTTGCGTTGCCTTCCACCGCACTGATGACGATCGTGCCTGCTGTTGCGGCAGGCTGCCCCTCGATCATCCTCGCAACTCCCAATCCGTCAGACATGATGCTTGCAACAGCCTTCATTGCCGGAGCCAATCAGGTCCTAGCGATTGGAGGCGCCCATGCAGTCGCCGCACTCGCCTATGGATTCGAAGGTTTTGAAAAATGTGATCTTATCACAGGACCGGGAAATCGCTGGGTCACCGCCGCCAAAAAGATCGTTAATGGTGACTGTGGAATTGACATGCTCGCCGGACCATCTGAATTGGTTTTAGTAACCGATGAAACAGGAAAACCAGAGACCATTGCCGCCGATCTTTTGGCGCAGGCGGAGCACGACATCGACGCTCGCCCGTTTATGATTACCACCTCGCGTGAAATGGCCGATAAAGTCAATGCACAAATTCAAACTCAATTGACAGCATTGCCCACTGGCAGCATCGCTCAACAAGCCATTCAAAATGGTGGTGCAATTATTGTTGAGTCGCTCCAACAAGCTGTTGAAATTTGCAATGCGCTCGCACCAGAGCACTTAGAACTCCATTGCCTCGATG
>JAALLA010000143.1:3820-11224 GCA_011087765.1 Pirellulaceae bacterium | reverse complement strand
TTTTTCGCTAAAACCGAGCAGTCGCAGGGCGTTGAGGACCACAATGAAAGTGGAACCCTCGTGGAGAATGACCGCCGGGCCAATCGGCAGGCCGAAGAGCGTGGCGGGGACTAAAAAGGCAATCATTCCTAAACTGACCCACAAATTTTGGATGATAATGGTTTTCGTCATTTTGCTGAGCCTGATCGCAAAAGGTAGTTTTGCCAAGTCGTCAGACATCAGAGCAACGTCAGCAGTTTCCAGTGCGACATCTGAGCCCGCGGCGCCCATTGCAATCCCAACATTCGCCGTTGCCATTGCCGGTGCGTCATTGACACCATCTCCTACCATCCCGACCGCGCCGTCGTCTTGTAAGCGTTTGATTTTTCTAACCTTGTCCGCAGGCATCAAGTCACCGAAGGCTTGGTCGACGCCAACGGCATTGGCAATCGCGGTGGCAACGTTTTGATTGTCGCCCGAAAGCATAGACATGCTTTCGATTCCGATACTGCGAAGCCGCGTAATTGTTTCTTTGGCGCCCTCCCGTGGTGTGTCCATTAGCCCAATAAACCCCAGAAATTGGTCAGCTTGTTTGATGACCATCACAGTCCGGCCTCGCTGTTCGAGATCGGCGACTGAGTCAAATAATGCTTGATCTTCCGGGGTAAGTACGTCTGAGGGAAAGAAAGAACTTTTTCCAATCGAAATAACGCTGTTGTTTAGTATTGCGGTCACGCCCTGCCCTGTTTTGCTGACGAGATTCTCGGCAGTTGGGAACCTTGGAGAAGAGGGATGGTATTCCGACGGCAGAAGGTCTACCGCGTCGCGAACCAGCGCTGCTGCGAGCGGGTGATCACTCAAACGCTCGACGGAAACTGCCGTAACTAACAGATCTGTTTTGCTGACTCCTTCCGCCGTAATTACATCGGTGACGCTTGGCTTCCCTTTTGTCAGTGTGCCCGTTTTATCGAATGCAATTGACTTGATTTTCCCTAGTTCTTCGAGGGGGCCGCCCCCCTTAATTAGAACACCTCCCCGAGCCGCGCGGGCGACACCGCTGAGGACGGCACTGGGCGTCGAAATGGCTAAAGCACACGGGCTGGCCGCAACCAGAACGGCCATCGCGCGATAGAAAGAATCTCCTGCCGACTCAGAAATTAAAACCCAGGCGAAGAGCAAGGTTGCGACGAAGATTAAAACGACTGGAACAAAAATACGCTCGAATTTTTGCGCGAATCGTTGAGTCTCAGATTGCTGGTTTTCTGCCTCATTTACCATGACGACGACACGCGCAAGTGCAGTTTCTGTGGTCAAGCGGGTGACCATGATCTCGATCGCACCGTGCTGGTTGATTGTGCCGGCAAAGACACGATTTTCAAACGGCAGGTGAGGCTCATGTTCTCTGGCCCAATGGAGGTCATCGACCGGGAATTTTTCGACCGGCAGGCTCTCTCCAGTTATCGGGGATTGGTCGATGCTGGTTTTACCTTTGATTACGAAACCATCGGCTGCAACACGCTCGTTGGGTTTCACGATCACAATATCGTCTATTTTTAAGTCATCGATCAGAACTTCGAGTTCTTGTTGATTGCGTCGGACAAGAGCGACATCCGGGGCTAGGTTGGCGAGCGACTCGATGGCGTTTCGAGCCTGCCCCATCGCCACGTGTTCCAGGGCATGGGAGAGGCTGAAGAGGAACAGGAGTAATGCACCTTCCGCCCAGTTGCCGAGAATTGCAGCGCCAATCGCGGCCACGAGCATTAAGAAATCAATTTCAAATTGCTGGAGTTTTAGCTTACCGAGAGATTCGATTAGTGTGTAATATCCGCCAAAAAAATATGACAAGACGTAAACTGGTAGGAGGTATTCAGTGGGAATCGAGGAAAATTCCAGAAGCCAGCCAGTAATAAGAAACGCGCCTGAGAGGATTGCAAAAATTAATTCGGTTCGTTCCCCCAATATCCCCGAATGTTTGCAGTCGTGTGAGTGGCGGTGCGGTTGAATCGTTTGGTTTGCCATTTTGAAAACTGGTAAAGACGAGAACGCTTTCATTCTTAAGAAGTCGCGACGTTGCATTAGCTTTTAACACAACGCCAAGTCTAAGTTGTAAGCGGCGCACTATAAAGTAGGTTCCAGCAATATTGGAACGAAGGAGGAATCAGACCAGTAGACGGGGAACTTGATTTTCACTGGTGTGTTTAACAGTTGAACAAAAATTTCAGTTGAAGTTTGGCACTTGCCCCAGTGACTCGATTGGCTAGGCGATAGGGGCGAGCCAGCCGATAGATGTTGTGATACAACTTGCAACCCAGCCTCTTACTGACTGGGAAACATCCCCGAATACAAAATCAAAGAAATGATCAGGATGGAAAATTTACCGCATTACTTTATTAGCGAGGTAGCATTAGCCAAATCGTTTTTGGATACAGGTCATTAAATCGTAAAGATGAGTTTCGAGTATCTCATAATATACGGTTCGACCTTCCCGCGTGCTGGTAAGAAAACCACACCGTTGCATCAATCTCAAGTGATCTGAAGCGGAAGGTTGAGTGAGCTCACAAATCTCAGCCAGCTCATTTACGGAATATCGTTTACCGGTCAAAAGGAGTTGAACTATTTGTAGCCGGCTTGGGTGGGCGATCGCCTTCAGGCATTCCGCAGCCATGGCTAAAGATTCCATGTCGAGCGGTTTATAGGTTCTTTTTTTGTTCATTTGTAAATCTAAGTTATATCGGTATATTTAGATTTGATTGTGCGATTTTAAATAAAAAAATCGCATTAACAAAACCTTGTCGGCCAAACTCAATGGTCATGAATAAATTGTCGAAAGGACAATAATGCCGAATTCGTTGATGATTAGTTGGTGCTTCTGTGTGATCACGGCCACCGCACCTCTGTATCCCCAAGCAGTTACCGCGAATCTACAGGAAAATGTAGATCGAGTGAACGGCAACAGTCCATCTATCTTAGAGGGTAAACTGGGGGCTGCCAAGAATGTCCACATTCTGAAAGGGCTTTATTTTTCCGGCCAATTTTCTCAGGCAGATGTTTCTGAAATTAAACGTCAGCAAATCAAACGCGTGATTTCACTGCGAACAGCGGGCGAAGTCGAATGGGATGAGGCAGGGGCCGTCGAAGCTGTTGGATTGGAATTTTGCGTAATTCCATTCAAAAGCCCTGATTCATTGACAGACGAAGTGTTTCAGAAAGTGCGGGATGCATTGAAAGCCAACCGGGATAAGACTCTGCTTCACTGTGGATCAGCCAACCGTGTGGGGGGAGTTTGGCTACCCTATCGAGTGCTCGATGAAGGGGTGCCTCTGAGTACAGCCCTGGCGGAAGCCAGAAAAATTGGCTTGAAATCCGAGGCCTACGAGGAAAGGGCGGTCGACTACATTAAGAGGATGCAGGCAAAAAGGGAGACGAACAAGGACGAGAAAAGCGTCAAACCAGGGATCAATAAGAACTTTATTGACCCCGATATGAGTGTCGAAGATTATGTCAAGCGATTTGAGATCGAGAGTCGGGAAGTCTATCTGGCAAGAAGGGCAATCCTCAGTGAGTTAGCCATTTCCCCCGGGGCGTCGATTGCTGATGTGGGTGCTGGCACGGGGCTTTTTTCTCGTCTGTTTGCGAAGTCAGTCGGTGAAGCGGGGTGGGTATATGCCGTCGATATTTCTCCTCGATTCATTGAGCACATCAATCGACAGGCAAACGCGATGGATCTCAATAACATTACGGGGGTCCTTTGTGCTGAGAATAGCATTAACTTGCCGCCCCAGTCGGTCGACGTCGTATTCGTTTGCGATACCTATCATCATTTTGAGTATCCAAAATCGACTCTGGCTTCGATTTACCGCGCGTTAAAACCAGGGGGTGAATTCGTTGTGATTGATTTTGACCGGATTCCCGGTAAAAGTCGGGAGTGGTTGCTGGGGCATGTTCGCGCCGGTAAAGAGGTGTTTCGTTCGGAAATAATGGACGCTGGTTTTGTTCTCGACCAGGAGGTGGCGATCGAGGGATTTAAGGAAAACTATTTTTTACGTTTCCGAAAAAAGTAACGACCAACACTCGATAGAAAAATGATTAGTAAACGGCAATGAAAACACCGCTTCAACGAATCCGAATAGGTGCACTGTCGTTAGTGATCGTGTTTGTGGTTGCAATTCTTGGTTATCATTATCTTGGAAAATATGACTGGTTAGATTCCGTTTGGATGGTGTTCATTACGGTATCCACGGTCGGTTATGGAGAGCATTCCAGTTCCTCCGATGCGATCCAAATATTAACGATGTTACTAATCGTATTTGGCGTTTCTTCGTCAGTTTACACGTTTGGTGGTTTCATTCAGTTACTTCTTGAAGGAGAAGTCGAACGCGCGTTTGGCAGAAGAAAAATGACAAAAGAAATCGATCGTTTGGAGAGTCATGTAATCATCTGCGGGTATGGGAAAATGGGGCACGATCTTGCGGTCCAGCTGGAACATCGAAAGATCCCATTTGTGGTTGTCGATATTGATCCAGAGAAATCTCGTTTGGCGCAGGAGTCGGGCTTGCTTTCAATTACTGGTGACGCAACTTCAGAAGATACTTTGCGGTCGGCTCACTTTGACACCGCGAGGGCATTGGTAACTTCACTTCCGACGGATGCGGAAAATGTTTTTATTACATTAACGGCTCGAAATCTTCGTGCGGATGTGCAGATTATTGCCAAATCAGAGCATGAATCAAGTTGTCGAAAGTTGCGACAGGCTGGAGCGGACAAAGTCGTGATGCCGCATCGAATTGGTGCCCAGCAAATGGAACGTATGATTTCTCGCCCAACAACGGCCGCGTTGGTGGAGTTGTTTGCGGAGGCATCGAATCTTGAAATGGAATTGGATGAATTCCATGTTGGCTCAAACAGCCGGCTTGTGGGGTTGGCTTTGTCGGAATCCAAAATTAAAGAACAGTTCGACCTGCTCGTCGTGGGAATTCAAAAACCGGATGGCGATTTTCAGTTTAATCCATCCTCGATTGAAAAAATTTGCAAGGAAGATACGCTTTTGTTGATGGGCAATCTTAATAATATCAACCGCATGAAGACCGAATTTCCAGGTTGAATTTTGTGGCTGATTAGCCATTACGATTTGGCCAATTTGACCGTCACTGTTTGCGCGACTCTGTTTGAGATTCGTCCTAGGGGTAGGCGGGAGAGCCGGTAGGTGAGCTAATTGCCTGTGTTACGTATTGCATAATCAGCGTCCAGTGGTTGTGCTTCATTTCCACGTGTTCGGAATTTTCAGTCTCGCTGCTCGTCAGGTTTCCTGAATTGGCTATAATTCACTCCGTTGTTTTGGGTACAAACCAATAAGGTATTATTAATGATTCGTTTTCTAATTTTCATAATGGTGGCGGCGGTGGTAGCTTCAGCTCATGGGCAGGTTGGCGATGATGGTAAATCGAAAGAAAACCTCAAGGTCTCGGACGTGACGGAGCAAGAGGATCCCTATCTTTGGCTAGAAGATGTTACCGGGGAGCGTTCGTTAGATTGGGTTCGCCGGAAGAATCAATCGACTCAGGATCATTTTGAAGCTTCCTCAGATTTTAAGAATCTTGAAGGGGATTTGCTTAAGATTTTGGATTCAGACGAACGGATTCCGTTTGTTTCGAAAGCGGGCGAATTTTATTACAACTTTTGGCGGGATAAAGACCACGAGCGGGGGATTTGGCGACGAACGACGCTGGCGGAGTATCGCAAGGCAGATCCGAATTGGGAGACTATTCTCGATCTTGACAAATTGGCGGAGAGTGAAAACGAGAATTGGGTTTGGGATGGTGCTTCTATTTTACGCCCGGGTTTCGAGCGGGCACTGATTGGGTTGTCGCGGGGAGGCGCTGATGCGTCGGTGACTCGCGAATTTGACATGAATCGTCGGAAGTTTTTAAAAGATGGTTTTAAGCGGGCCGAAGCCAAAGGGAATATTAGTTGGATTGATCAGGATTCCGTCTTTATCTATACCGATTTTGGCGAAGGTACGATGACCTCCTCGGGGTATCCGCGGATCGCAAAATTATGGCGCCGTGGGCAGCCAATCGATGAAGCGGAGATTGTCTACGAAGGGGCAGTTGATGATATGTATATCGGCGCGATGCACGATAATACCCCCGGATTCGAACGGAATTTTGTTCAACGCACGCTTGCTTTTTATAACGACGAGCTTTATCTCAGAGCAGATGGCGGCGAACTGCAAAAGATTGATGCTCCTAACAGTGCGAATAAAGATGTTTCGAGAGAGTACTTATTACTGGAACTTCGGGAGCCTTGGAGTACCGGAGGTGTCGACTATCAGGCTGGCTCATTGCTGGTCACGAACTTTGATGATTTCATGGCTGGTAAAAGAACGTTTGATGTGGCTTTTAAGCCGACCGACAATAGTTCTCTGGCGAGCTACACATTGACTCGCAACCATCTAATTTTAAATGTGCTAGAAGATGTTAAGAATCGAATTTATGTAATGACCTCGACGGATGCTGGCTGGCAGAAGCGTCTTCTTGACGGGGCACCCGAAATCGGAACGGTTGGGGTGCGGGCAGTTGATTCCGACGAATCCGATGCCTATTGGATGACGTCGAGTGGTTATCTGACTCCGACGACGCTCTATTACGGTGAGATTGGCGAAAAACCAGAACAGCTTAAGCAATTAACTCCTCTTTATCGGGCAGACGGACTAAAGGTCAGCCAGCATTTCGCCACAAGCAAGGACGGCACTCAGGTCCCCTATTTCATGGTGTCAAAAAAGGATCTTGTTCTGAATGGTGATAACCCAACGCTATTGTACGGATACGGCGGGTTTGAAATTTCGTTAACCCCCGGTTATCAAGCGAGTGTGGGGCGTGCCTGGACTAGTGAAGGCGGTGTTTATGTGGTTGCTAACATCCGTGGCGGCGGCGAATACGGGCCACGTTGGCATCAAGCAGCCTTGAAGCAAAATCGTTTGAAGGCTTATGAGGACTTCGCCGCGGTTGCACAAGATTTGGTCAAACGCAAGGTTACGTGCAAAGCGCGGTTGGGGATACAGGGTGGATCCAACGGTGGACTTCTGGTGGGCAACATGGTCGCGTTGTACCCAGACTTGTTTAGTGCTGCCGTCTGCCAGGTGCCATTACTGGATATGAAGAGGTATCATCTGTTACTCGCCGGAGCGAGTTGGATGGCAGAGTATGGGAATCCCGATGCACCGGGGGAATGGGAGTTTATCAAGACGTTTTCTCCCTATCAGAACATTGATCCCGATGTCGATTATCCGGCGGTTTTATTCACGACCTCCACGCGTGATGATCGGGTACATCCGGGCCATGCACGGAAAATGATGGCAAAAATGTATGATCAGGGACACGATGTTACCTACTATGAGAACATCGAAGGAGGGCATGGAGGAGCCGC
>JAALLA010000143.1:0-3720 GCA_011087765.1 Pirellulaceae bacterium | reverse complement strand
TGCTGCTTGTTAGCGGGAGCGTTGTGAATTTTCTTGACAACGTCGATCCCTTTCGTCACGCGTCCAAATGCGGCAAATCCCTGTCCATCAGGATTGCGACTCCCCCCGAAATCAAGTTCGGGTTGGTCCTTAATGCATATGAAAAACTGATGGGTGGCTGAGTTGGGTTTCGAGCGGGCCATCGAGATAACTCCGTCGAGATGTTTTAAGCCTGTTTGTTTGGTGTTCTCCAGCGCGATTGCGGGTAAAAATTGGCCGCGTTTTTGGGGGTTGGCTTTGCCTTGAATTACTGCGATTTTGACTACTGAATTCTCTTGATTCGTAGGAGTAACAGTGCGGTGAAAACTTCCGTCAGAATAGAGGCCTTCGTGAACGTAATGTAAAAAGTTTTCGGCAGTCCGTGGTGCTTTGTCAGCATCGATTTCTAATTCAATATCGCCTGCGGTGGTTTGGATTAATACTTTTGGTTTGGCTGGAACTTTCTCTTTTCGCCATTGAAATCGCGGAAGGTCTTCGGAGCGAATTCCCTGTAGATGTTTTTTGTCGTTAACTGCTCGTTGGCTCGGCTTTTGATAACGCCATGCGAAATCCCCAAAGACTTGTTGGCATAATCTGGCAAGTGAAGGATCGTATTCAAGTAATTCCTGTCGCGTATTAACATGATTATGAAGCGCGTCACTTTCCCGATTGTCATCAAACCAGGATTGAACGCCTTCGGCCCAGTATTCCATCGGATTGCTGGCCGCGTAAGTGTTCTCCCATTTGCCGGCTTCGATCGCTTCTGCAAATGCTTTTTGAAGTCGTTTATCAAACGTGGGGTCAATATCCTTCATCCCCATCTGATGGATCGCGTGAGCGAATTCATGAATGCAGATGCATTCTTCGAAATAAGGATCGTTAGGATGTTCCAGAAGGTTCTCTTCGGCACAGCTTACAGCGGGTGCCGAAGGAGTTGCGCCAAGACCCCGGGCACGGCGGTCCCAAAAAACACGGGGAGTTAAATGGCGATGTTCGGGCACGTCGGTAGTAAACTCGTTGTAGGCCATGACCGCGAGCCGCGTGTTGTTAGCTGCCATTGCAGCGAGTATTTCAGGTCGGTGGCCGATCATCCGGTTCACAATCCAGGCCGCTTCCTGAAGGGCCGCATCCGATACCTGTTGTGAGCCTACCACTGGTAAACCCAGAACGTCGATATACTTTTGGTAGAATGGGTCAAGTTTGAATTGTTGTTTGACTTTCTGTGGCACCGTCGTCACCACTTGAGCGGGCAACTCGGCAGCGACTACAGAAAGGCAAGCCAGCAGTACACCAAGAGGCAAAAGGGTCGCGAGTTGAATGCGGTCGAGCATACCTTTTATCCAGTCAAAATTGTGTCGGGATTAATTACCGCCAATGGAACATCTGTGACAGTTGAGTGCAATAATCCCACCAAGTGACGAAGCTGGAGGATAGCAGGGTTAGGGTCAAGTGACTGCGATGGCAACAGTGGCTTGCATCGCTTTGATCGCTTTGATCGCTGAGAGGGTTGCTTGCGTTGCGAGAAGCTCACCTTGGCTGAGCTGTTGAATTCGCTTTTTATACTGACGAAGTTCTTCAGGACTAAAATTAGCCTTTAGTAATCCAGCGTGACAAGCAACGGCAATCAGGACCGCGGTGCGATCATCTAGTTTGGCGTCCTCGTTAAACATGACGTCGGCCATCCGCTGGCGGATATTATCCTCATAAGTTCCATCAATTTCAGGGTATCGCTGCTGTGAAAAAATCCAGAGTACTGTTTTTTCATCGTGGTGGAGGATACCAAGGTCGCATAGCTGTTGGGCGATGCGGTGTTTTAACTTTGGGAGGTTGGCAATTTTGACAACCCAGTGTTGCATTTTCTTTGGTCTAGCCGAGTCGTGAATGAGACAAAATGCTTCATCCAGTATCTCATCTCCCGTAGGTGTTCTGTCGACGACGCCGACGATTTGGTGTTTGTCGAAGCCAGCCACAATGCGTTGAAGAAGTAACAGTTCGCTTATGATCGAGCCAGCAATGGCATACAGGAAATAGCCACATGAGAATGTCCCCTTGTCATCCCGAATGGCTAGGAGCATGGTTTCCTGGTAAAGCGACAGTGGTTTGGACAATTTCTACCCTCGATATAAATACTAACTTGGATTTGCTGAGGCGAGATGGTCTTCAAGCTTCCCGGTTGGTTCGCCAAAGAAGGTTCGCCAAGGAACCTGAATTATTGGCAAAAATAAAATGATCGAAAGGTAAACGTTTCGTTATTTTATCCTGGCACTCACGCGGGGCTCGAACCTCGACTCGCAAATCAGGGGATTAACATCAAGAACCTGTCTTGAATAATTTACTTTGTCTCCGGAGAGTAACTGCCAGTTACTGAGCGGCGGGATCATCCTCATCAGCGGGGGAAGTCTCGGCCTCTTCGGCATCTTCGGCCTCAGTTGACTCGGTGTCGTTTGATGCTTCTGCGGAGACTTCGGATTGCTCAGTGACGGCTTCGGTTGGTTCTGTATTTGAATAAGGAATGTGTGGTTCTGTCGAAATGCTGGAATCTGAATTGCCTCCCTCAGGTGCGAGTTCATTTTCTGGTTTTTGGCCAAGTTCTCCAAGGCGTCGAAAGATGACAAAGAACGAAGGCACAAGAAGCAAGGAGAACACTGTCGCCGCCATCATCCCGCCAACGACCGCGTTACCAACGGCCTGCCGGCTTGCGGCCCCTGCTCCGCTGGCAATCAAGAGTGGGAGGAAACCCAAAATTGAGGAAAAGGCGGTCATCAGGATCGCGCGGAATCGAAGCCGTGCAGCTTCGACGGCAGACTCGGTGATCGACATTCCCTCTTTTCGTTTTTCAGCGGCAAATTCAACAATCAGAATTGCGTTTTTACTTGCCAGTGCAACCAGCAGTACAATTCCAATTTGTGTATATACATTCGCATCGGCTCCGCGAGCTGTCAAAATCGTGACAACTCCTAACGCTGACAATGGCACCACGGCAATCACCGCCGCCGGCATTGTCCAGCTTTCGTATTGGGCGGCGAGTACGAGGAACACGGCAACAATTGCCAGTGCAAGAATCACGGCTTGTCCACCAGCAGCTTTTTCCTGGTAGGAAAGCCCAGTCCATTCGAATCCAAATTGGTCAGGAAGCGTTTGAGTGGCCAGTTGTTCCATCAGATTCAGCGCTTCGCCAGAACTCATGTCCGCGCCGGCTGATCCATTAATCGAAGCGCTTGGGTACATTTGATATCTGCGGATGACCGACGGCCCAAACTCTTCGGTGATGTTGATCAGTGTTCCCATGGGAATGGCATTCCCGTCGAGACTTCTCACTTGAAGATCAAGAATGTCTTGTTTCGTGGCTCGGAATTTAGCGTCGGCTTGAATACGTACTTGATAGGTTCGACCGTCCAAATTGAAATCGTTGACGTAGGCAGACCCTAAGTAGGCTTGAAGAGTAGAGAATACGGAGCTGAGCGGGACATTTTTGGCTTTGACTTGGACACGGTCAACATCGATGAAGAGTTGAGGTGTACTGGCGCGGAACAATGAGTTCGGGCGAGAGAGGCCTGGCTGTGCTGCAGCTTCGGCAACCAATAGGTCAGCCGCCTGCTGCAGTGCCTGATAACCCGCGTTTCCTTTGTCTTCCACTTCCATTTGGAATCCGCCCGCGTTTCCAAGTCCGTCGATTGGAGGCGGGATAAACGGAAATGCAAT
>JAALLA010000142.1:1271-11375 GCA_011087765.1 Pirellulaceae bacterium | reverse complement strand
ACAGAAAAAGGTTTCGCAATGGGTGATACAAAATGGTGGAACCATTTCTTATGTCGCCGAAGACAGAGCGGCCGAGTTTTTTTCAAAAGCCGAATACGGCCTCTTGGGATACTGGCCCGGAATTGATTTCATTGACCACATTTCTAGAGTCCATCTGGAACAGCCAATCTCAGATATCTCTACCTTGGGAAACGTGAAACACATCGTCCATTTATCAATTTCGAAATTCGACGGTCCAGATTTGTCACCAATCGCCAAGACAAAGTCTTTAAAAAGTTTCTCGGTCTACAACTCAAAAATCACGCAACTGGATGCACTCAACCAGTTGGTAAACCTTCAAACTTTAGAAATCACCCATTGTGACCTTACAAACATCCAGGGACTATCCAACTGCATCCAACTCGAATATGTCGACCTAAGCAACACACCACTGAAAGAGATCCAAGGATTGCAGTCGTTAACTGAGCTTACCACGCTTCGCCTCTCACACACAAAAGTCACAGATTTTGAACCGCTTAAAAGTCTTCAAAATTTATCAAAGCTAACTCTAAGAGGCACTTCCATTTCGCCTGCGGAACTCAGTGAGCTAAAGGCGGCATTGCCGAATTGCCTCATCGAATCTGACTAACCGTAACACGGAGCGGCGATCGAAGCTTCAAAATTTTCGTGGCAGGTTTGAGAATAAAAGTAACACGTTTGGAAACAAAGGCGCAGAAATCCGATACCTTGGGCCGCTATAAACTAGATAAGGACGTAGCAAACCAGAGTTACTATCAAAACACCAACGAAGTTTAAAACCAAACCTTCGCGTGCCATCTGTTTCACGGTGAACTTCTCTGAACCAAAAACAATCGCATTGGGTGGTGTTGCGACTGGCAGCATAAATGCAAAACTTGCGCTAATTGTCGCTGGAATCATAAACAGCCTTGGATCAATCTCAGAGGCAATCGCTGCAGTCACTAATATGGGCAATAATATCGTTGTCGTCGCAGTGTTACTGGTAACCTCCGTTAAAAACGTAACCGCCAAACAGATCGCAGCGATGCTTAAAATAACCGGGAGTGACCCCAACGATGAAATCGAATTCCCGAGCATCTCACTCAAACCTGACGCTTTAAACGCGCTGGCCAAACATAAACCGCCTGCGAACAATACCAACACACCCCATGGAATTTTCGCGGCAGTCTCCCAATTCAAAAGCTTTTCCCCATCACCAGAGGGGAGCACGAACAACGCAAGAACTCCCATCAACGCAATGGAAGCGTCATTTGCATAAGCCAGCGACATCCCCTGCCCTTCAGCAAAACCAACCCAGCCGCCAAATGGCTGTTGGCGTGTGACCCAAAATAACGCAGTGAAACCAAAAACAATTAGCGTGCGGGTTTCCTTTTTTTGCCACGCCCCAACCTTCGGCAATTGGATCGGTTCGATGGAACCAATCCCCCGCGTCAACCAAAAGCCAACGACCGGCAACATGATCAAAACGATAGGTAAGGCCAGCATCATCCAGTCAAAAAAACCAATCTCATAACCAGTGGCTTGCTCAAACACACCCATAAAAACCAAGTTGGGTGGAGTTCCGATCGGAGTCGCAACACCGCCCACACTCGCCCCGTAGGCAATCCCAAGTAACAGTGCTATTTGAAGTTTTTGATCTTTCGTCTGGGCAACCACGGCCATTGCAATCGGCAATAGCATCAACGTCGTGGCAGCATTTGAAATCCACATACTCAGTACTGCGGAGGCTGTCATGAACCCAAAGACGAGTCGCCGTCCACTACTTCGCCCAAAAAGATTGACCATTCCAAGTGCAATCCGTTTATGAGCTCCGCTTTTCTCCATCGCCGCCGATAACATAAAACCACCAAGCATCAGCAAGACGAGTTTGTTCCCATACGACCGCGCAATATCGTCGGGAGATAAAATCCCAAACAACGGAAATAACGCCAATGGGATTAAGGACGTGGCTGGTATCGAAATCGGCTCAGTAATCCACCAGGCGGCCACCCAAACCGTTATCGATGCGGTGATGCAGATTTCGTAAGACAACCCAACCCCCGACAACACCCACCCAAAAACGATCGCTGCCAGAGGGCAAATAATTAGCATCCAATTTTTCATAGTCTTTCCGGGCAACTAGTCTTCATTTCGCAAGTCTAATATCTATTAACGGGCTATTCGATTTAGGGAAAACCGAGGATTCCGAATCGCACCGCGTAAATAAAATAGCTGCCGCATCAACCAGTTGCAATTGATGGCATTTCCTTGAGCCAATCCAAAACCAGCCGTCCGAACGCTCTTTATTTAAGCGGTTTAGCAGGCAATAAACTGGCAAGATCAAACCCCATTTTCAGTCGGTTCTAAGTAACAGATTCGAAATAACCTATTCAAACTTAATCAAATAAGTTTCAAAGTATCAGCTAAACAACCCGGCAATGCTGTTCTGTCTCGAATTAAGAATTGCAGTCGCAGTTTGAGACGTTTGATTGTTTTGTCGAATAATATAAAAGTTTCAATAACAAAAAAATCCGACAATAAACAACTACATTTCACTTCTTTCATAATGTTTCACTGCTTGGCACGCACCTTGCATTGGGTTGCCTAAGACACTTCCAACCCACCTTTTTATCCCGCCGGTGCATCATGTTTAAGTGGATTTACGCGCAACAAGCCAATTCAAAAAAACAAAAGTCCCGAAAAAAAACAAATCTCTCCTACGGGCCACTTGAACCGAGGCAACTTCTCGCCACGACAGCCACCTTCGATTCAGGTGCATTTACGATCAAAGGCGATGGCTTCGCCGACGACTATGTTCTGCAAGTTCAACCAGGCACTAATTATCTGATGTGGGGTGAAGACGGGGACCCGCTAACGACCGATTTAGATAACACGACAGCTGGAGTTCAGTTCTATGAGATGGACAATCCCACTGATCCCATCACAATCACTATCAACACAAAAGGGGGACAGGATTCCGTCGAACTCGATCTCGATGGGCATACCGGAGCCAGCAAAGTCACAATTAACGGCGGTGCGAATATTGACTCGCTGACGATAACAAGCGATCTAAACCTTCTTCCGACCGGGGGCAAGCTGGATGTAAAAGTCGAACAAAATACAATCGCGGACAATACATCGATCGCGGCGCCTCTCGGTTTTCAAATCGTTGACCCAGGCTTCAATGGAAATATCACCATCGGTGATAACGTAACTGTATCGACACGTGCGATCGCAGTTGGGGGCGATCACTTCACGGACCCATCAATTGAGGACTCAGCTAATCTAACGCTCAAAGCTAAAGAAATTACGGTTGGTGACGGGACAGCCTTCCTCGCAAATGTCGATCCCGGATCCATCCAAACACCCGCAGACGTAACGTTCGACTCAAAAGATCAACTCGCAAGTTTTATTGAGTTCGCATCCCTTATTGATGATTTAGCTGCGGGCACTGTAAGTGTGGGTGATGCCCTGAAATTCCTGGACCAAGAAGCTACAGCCTTTGTTGATTTAGGCACAGTTGAAATTCGGGGCAAAGACATAACCATCAAGGCGTTTGCGGGTGGAGCTTCAGAGATCCCCTCAATTAAGGAAATCATTCAGGCGATCTCCGACCCAAATATTTCATTCCTCGAAACAACCGCTGACTTCCTCGACGGTAAACTTGACGATTTCATTACAGAGGCAACTGACTGGCCCGCGTTCTTCGCTAAAGAAAAAACGTTTGCCACCGTCACCATCGGACAGGGTTCAATCATCGATGCGGCAAGTGAAGTAAAGATATCGGCAAAAACGGAAAGCCATGAAACCGTAAAGGTAAAAAGTAAATACCAGGCAATCGCCGTCATGCTCTCTGAGTCCAATGCTGAGGTCACAATCGAAGAGGGGGTTCAGATCGACGCCCAAAATCAAGTCGAGATAAAAGCGGATGTTGATCTCTCCTCAAAAGCCGAAGCGACCACCGCAAAAAACAAAGATCCTGCGGACACCGAAGAACGACTCTCATTCGCGCTTGCCCTGGCCCAAACTGATTTGAGCTCAACGATCTATATCGCACCCAATTCAAACATTTCTGCAGGCACTGATGTCACCATCCATGCGAAGGGAAAGCAAAAAGCGAAGAGCAAAGCCTCAAGTAGCGTCTACACAGAAGGTGGAATCGGCTTAGTTCTGGCTTTCTCATTTCCAACTTCTAATGTCGCCGCGGAGGTTGAGGGGAACGTAACCGCCTTCACCGGGACACCCGGTTTTGAAGATGATCAAGGGATTACAATTAAGGCGGAGCTAGACACGGAGGAGGAATCCGTAGCGCTTTCAGGCCTCGGTGAAAAAGCAAAACCATTTAAACCAAAGCCTACTGTAGCCAATGTAAAAAAGTTCTTTACAAAAAAAATAAAACCCATACTCGATGCCCTAAAGCTGAGCAACTTAACTAATGGCACCAACGTGCAAATTGACTTCGCCAGTGCTCTAGCGTTAAACGAAGCCCATAACGATGTCCTCGCTCGGGTAGGGAGCGAATCAAACCTCTATTCCAATCAAGATATCCTCGTGAAATCTCGATTAGAATCGTTAACACGAACATTAGCAGAAAGTGCCATCGAAAATAAAACTTCCGATGCAGGCAAAGAAAATATGATCAGCACAGCGGTTGTTGTTGGCCTTTACAACAACAGTTCTCGTGCAATTCTGGATAATGGTGCAACTGCGGATGCAAAAAGAGAAATCAAAGTGGACGCGACGACCACTTATCCCTTCAAGGAGGCAGTCAGCCAAATCAAAAAAGGATCAACTCGGGTATTGAAATTGAAAGGCAATTCCTGGGCGCGAAGTCATAGCCTGAATGGAAAGTCAACCATTGCTGGTTCTCTTAACTACCAAGACTACAACACGACGACTCACGCTAAGATCGGTGCGGACGCAAACATTAATCAGTTGCCCGCCGCGTGGGATATCGATCAATCTGTCAAAGTGAATGCGGCGACCAACTTTATATTGGTTGACATCACCGGCGTATTCGAGCTTGATATCGTCTTATCCGAGGTATTGAATAGCAGTAGTCATTGGAACACCCTAATAAACAATGGTTTCATCGATTTTGCGAAGGCTCTTTGGAAGGCCGCCAAGAAGGACGCTACTAAAACTTCGGATATTGGACTCGGTACTGATGCTAAAAATACAGCGGTTGGTGGTGCCTGGTCATTTACGGATATTTTTGATGATACCGAAGCTAGTATCGGAGAAAATTCAAATGTGCGTGCAGGGCTCGATGGAAGTGTCACGGTAACGGCAACCTCAAAGTTAATCCATTTTTTATTCGCCGCATCCGGCGGTAAATCAGAAAAAACGGGAATCGCAGGTAGCTTTGCTCACAATCGCCAAATCACGACCACTCGCGCATTTATCGAACAGGGCTCGCAGGTAACCGCTGGCAAAATCCCTGTTGCGAGCGACAGTGACGCCAGTAATTTTGTTTTCGCGGGATCAGCAATCCGAAGCTCAAATTCTGGATTCGGCGCATCCATCGCCACCACCAAAATCACTCGAACTAACCTCGCCTATATCGGATCACCCGGCGAACTTTTGTATGAATCTGCGTTCGTCGCCCCCGGTGGATTGTCGGTTAAAGCCACTTCTGAAGGGGGTTTCTATGCCAATGCGTTGTCAGGTGTTGTTCCCTCAAAAGGATCTGCGTCCAACGTAGCACCCAGCACAACACCTACACCTTCCATTCCCATTCCAGCTAACTTTGTAAGCAAAGGGAAGGCCGGAAAATTCGGCTTGAGTGTTTCCGCGGACGTTGCCATCAACAATGTGGAAGACGATACCCAAGCCTACATCAACGACGGTGGCACCTTTATCGCGAAAGCCGTATCGGTCTCAGCCAAAAGTAAAGCGCCATTAATTGCCGTCGCCGGATCCGCCGCCATCAATGGCAAGGATGACTCCGTCGGACTTGCTGGGACCTACACTCATAATATCCTCACTGGTTCCGCAAAAGCCTGGATTGAAAACGCAACAATCCAGAAAACTTCAGGAGGTCTTTCAATTATCGCAGAACGCGAAAAGGGGGGAAGCCTTTGGTCCATCAACGCTTCGGCTGCCTCAGCAGGCAATGTTGAAGTCGCTGGGAACGTCTCGCTCAATAAGACCGATTGGATTACAGAATCAGCTTTGGTCCTCGCTGACGTTCATTCCGCTGCTGGAGCAACCCTCTCGGCTCAGGATAATTCAAAGGTCTGGAGTTTTGCAGGAGCTGTGGATTTCTCCGGAAAACTTGGCTTCAGCTCTTCCTTTTCCATGAATGACCTTGCCACGATCACAAACGCTCACATCGAGGGTTCTCAACTGGAACTAGAGCGTGACCTTTCACTCAGCGCCCTCAATCAAGCTAAAATCACCTCAGTAGCGGGCGGTTTTTCCAACGGAAAGAAATTGGCCGTCGCGGGAACAATCGCTCTCAATGAAGTTAACAGTACGGTCAGCGCTCGGGTCGCAGGAGGCTCCGACGTCACAGCTACCACTGTGAATATTACTGCAACGGACGACTCCGATATCCTTGCGGTATCCGGCGCCGCTACCGTCGCGAAAGGGAGCGGATTTGTCGGTGGCTTCGCTGGAAACAACGTACAACAATCCGTTGACTCTGAAATTGAACAATCCACGACCGACACGACCGGGAGTAGCTCCGTCAAAGCGGAATCTGAAGGTCGAATCCAAAGCTTCACCGCCGGAGTCTCAATCCAAGACCAGTTTGCATTTGCGGGGTCGATGGCGGTCAATAATATTCAATCGGACACAATCGCCAAAATCAAACAAAGTGATGTGGAGGCTGGGGGACAAATCAATGTTCAGGCCACCTCCAATGGAACAATCAATGCCTTCTCAGGAAATTTTGCTGGCGTAGGATCTGCGGCGGTGGGTGCTGCGGTTAGCATTAATAACCAAACTAACAACGTCGAGTCATCGATTGTTGAGTCCGATATTCAAGCCGAAGAGGGATCCGCCAACGTCTCAGCAGATACCGAATCAATTGTTCGAACGCTCGCAGTCGGCGGAGCATTTGCTCAGGGGTTTGCGCTGGGTGGCAGCGTCTCCACCAATAAAATCGTATCGAATACGGATTCCCACATTACCAACTCTTCGCTTACCGCTGGAAGCTACGCTTCGGTCACGGCGAGTAACCAGGACACAATTAATGCGCTCACTGGTGGTGTTGCTGCAGCATCAACTGCGGCCGTTGGAGCTGCGGTCGGTGTTAATAAGATCGACTCAACCCTCCGCGCCTGCATTGTCGACTCGGAAGTCACCGTCGGCGGTGACGTCGACGTTTCAACACATAATCAATCTGAAATAAAAAGTTTATCCATCGGCGGAGCCTACGCAGGTACCTTTGCCTTAGGTGGCTCTGTCTCCGTAAATCAGATCGATGTTGATAATCGAGCCTGCATCATGGGTGATTCAACCGTCACCGCAGGGGGAGATATTACGGTCTCGGCCGTTGATGATTCTTCCATCAAAGCGCTCGCGCCAGGACTGGGAGTATCCGGAACCGCAGCGGTCGGCATTGCCGTGGTCGATAACGACATCAATCGAGAAATGGAAGCCACAATCTCAAGTTCAACTGCCACCGCCGGTGGAGACGTTACCACCACTGTGGAGGTAAAGAGCCTTCAAACAGGTATTGGAATCGGCGGGTCACTTGCTTCCGCGGTCGCCATCGCCGGCTCAAGCGTCAGCAATCGTATTGACCAGACCATTGATTCTTCAATCGCGAACGGTTCTGACATCACCGCGGGGGAGGATGTCGTTGTCCAAGCTCAGGTAGACAATTCACTCAACACCAACGTCGTCTCCGGTGCTGGATCGAACGGATTTTCACTCGCAGGCTCAGTCGCCACCGTGCATGTCGACTCTGAGGTCACCGCCCGTATAGGCGATTCAGTCACTGTCGACGCGGGACAAAATGTTATCGTCGAATCAGTTGACACCACGACGGTCGACTCTCTAGCAGGCACAGGAGCCGTTGGTATTGCCGCAGCTGGTGTGGGAGCAAGCGTGAGCACCGTTCAGGTTCACAAACAAACACTCGCCTACATCGGAGAGAATTCAAATGTTTCGGCAGCGACCGACACCTTACGCCCTACGGTCGTTTACGACGGAGAGTATAACTCTTCAGGCGAATTTTTATCGGAACAGATTTTCGGCGTTGCCGTCCAGGCGACTTCCAATGAGGACATTACCAATTTGAGTGCGACCGGTGGCATTGGTTTGTACGCTGGAGTAGCGGGAGCAGTAACGGTTGAGGTAATCAATCCCCATGTAGAGGCTTGGATCGGAAAGAACTCCGTTGTCGATGCAAACCTCGCCGGCATTGGCATCGATCCAGCCGACCCCAACAATGAAAAACAGTCTACCAACGTCAATGTCTCCGCAGTCAGTAATGTAACCGTCAATTCTACGGATGGAGCGGGAGGAGTGGGTGCGGCTGGAATTGCTGGTGCCGTGGACGTTGGGAAACTGGATCATTTCGTCTGGGCACACATCGACGCCGATGCGAAAGTGACGGCCTATCAAGACGTTGACTTACACGGATTATCAAAAATAGATATTAAATCCGAAGTCGGTGCTGTCGGTGCAGGTGTCGCTGGTTTATCGGGATCTGTCTCAGTTTGGAATATCGGTTCCGAATTTGATACCGACTACTGGATCGAAGGGGTCAAATCGAGTGCGATTGACGCCGATGGCACGACAATTGATGTCTTCGCCAGCGATGCCGCCAGTGTTACCACGTCGCGCAGAGACACTTTCAATAATACAGAAGATTCAAAACCTAAAACGCTGAAGGATGACCTTCATTCCAACGACAGACCTTCTGGAGTCATCGCGACAGTCAAACAAACGGCTGAGGTTATCGCTGGAGATGACGTCGATGTCAGAGCCAGAGAATGGATGCTGGTTGATAATTCGGCCGGCGGGGTGGGAGCAGGAATTGCCGGCGTTGGCGCATCCGTGGCGCTGGTTAATGTCCATAGCGACACAGAGGCAAACGTATATGGAATCGTCGCCGCCGATGACGACATCTTTGTTCAAGCGAGTCTAGAAGAAGTTAACCACACACGCGCCTGGGCAGGACAAGGCGGACTCGGGGCAATCGGTGCTTCGGTTGCAATTGTCAATGAGTCGAGCGACCAAACCGCTCGCGTCGCACAAGACGCGACTGTCGTCAAAGCGGACCAATTGAAAATAAAATCGGATGTAATACAAAATATCAAAACGAAAACTAACCAAGCGGTACTTGGATTGGGAACTGTTGGTGCTTCGGTTTCAAAAATAAATGCTACGGGAACTACCGAAGCCTACATATCGGATGCAACCGTTGGACATGGCAAAACCCCAGCTGGGGGTGATCAACCGTGTGACGCGGGTATGGCAACCGTTAACACAGTTGTTGTCAAAACTAATGGCGATGTTAACTTAACCAGCGAAGCGACCGCGATCGACGCTGGTATCGTCTCAGGGGCGGGAACGATCGCAAAAGTCAATGCAACTCCACAGTTTTTCACTTGGATCGGTAACGATTCCGAGCTGCAAATCTCTGACAACCTCTTGGTTCAAAACAATACCGATTTTGACGTCAAAACAGATGCACTGGGAGTCTCACCTCTAAACGGAGTTAGCTATGGAGTCGCGATTTCCAAGGCAACAGCACAACCAAGTATTCGAACTTATCTCGGGGAATCCGACGTCTGCGTCGGCAATAGCGTCGGTGTCATCTCCAATAATGCCACCAACGCTACAGCAGAAGGGCAGGCAGTTACCATTGCTGTGATCAATGGAAATGGCCTGATTGCAAATTCCCTTGCGAAACCGGACGCAAGAACCTGGGTGGGCAACCGAACGAGCCAGCTTCATGTAGGGAGGGATATCTTAGTCGCCTCGAATGTTTCTCAAAATGCAGAAACAGACGCCTATGGACTCACCGTTGCTTTGGTGGGCGGCGGAGTCATCCGTGGACTCGCTGACGCCTCCGGCTATATCTCGACCGAGGTAGGTCGCAATATTGACCTGGTCGCCGGAAACAACCTCTCCGTAATTTCAACCGTC
>JAALLA010000142.1:0-1171 GCA_011087765.1 Pirellulaceae bacterium | reverse complement strand
TTGGCCTAATTTCAGGGGCGGGTGTCAAATCGAAGGTACACGTCAATCCAATAGTAAAATCCGAACTCTCCTCTTCTGTCAACTCCGCTGGGAATATCGACATCACATCTAATTCAGTATCAACAGTTCAGGCACACGCCCAAACACTGGGCGGTAGTGTCCTAGGGGCTGGGCGAACCGAATCGACTGTCGAAGCCTCACCCATCGTGACGTCCAAGCTCGGTTCCAACGCGAATGTAACCGCAACTGGTGATCTAAACCTTTCCGCTGATCAATCCCTCGATACCCTTACCGGCTGGACAGACACCGTGACTGGTGAAGGTGGACAAACTGGAATTGGATTGAGTGGCATAGCACTTAACTTAGATGCCTCAGCAAACCCTTTGGTTACCGCAAAAATCCAAACGGGAGCTTCTGTCGTCGATGTACAAGATCTCAGAATCACCTCATCAACCGATAATCACCTCACGGCAATGGACAAGTCCTATAGTATTGGCGGTTTGCTGAGTGGTGGAAAAAGTAAATCAAACGTTCAAAGCGGAGGCACTGTGATCAGTGCGGTGAATGGGACGATTGGCAAAGTTGACGATGTCAACATTTCTGCAAGTGCAACAGGCCTCGCAACCGCAGAGTCCACAGCAGGCAGGTACTCGCTTGGAATTGGGCTCGGCGGAGCCAACACCAATACCACAGTCGACCATCAGGTTGCGGCGAGGCTCAACTCTGACGTCTCTGCCTCGGGGGACGTCACGCTCTCTGCAGCGTCGCTCGGCGATGCAGATTCCAACTCAAAAGGCGTAACCGTTACCGGGCTTGCAGGAGTTGGCAATACAACAGCCATTTCCAGCGTGAGTCCCACCATCCAATCAGAAATTGGCCCCCGTGCAAACATCCATGCAAACGGTGACATCTCAGTGGCGACTCGCCACAATGTTGATAAATCCGAAAACCACGTAAACTATGGAGCTTTTTCAAAGGCTGAATCAGCAAACGTCGCTGTCGGAGTGGGCGTACAAAACACCAAAGCAATTGCGAAATCAAAACCGGTTCTTAATTCGGTCGTAGGAAATTCAGCAAGTCTACACGCTGGCTCGGGAATTGATGTCACCTCAAATTCCTTTAGTGACTCCCAGACTGACGCCGATGGTTTTGTCTTCGGCCTCGTCGCAGC
>JAALLA010000141.1:1800-11530 GCA_011087765.1 Pirellulaceae bacterium | reverse complement strand
CAGGAGCCATCTCCTGTCTTTGGCCCAAAATTTAAAAATTTGGAGTCAATGGCGACCGGCCAATGGTGGAAAGTGAAACCAAATAAGCGTCGAACGCTGAATCTGAATGTGCCGCGCAACGAGGTCGTTGGATTTGCCGTTTACACTCACGACCATGGTGTCCTCAAGCTGTCGGCTCAGCTTTTCCCTCTCAAGCCGGATGAGGCGCGGTTGGCTCGCTTAGAACTGAAACTACCCTCTGGAGAGTGGCAGGAAGTTGCGAAGGAAGAAGTTATTGAGCTCGGTTGGAGTGCTCATTTTAGGATTGAAGACTGGGACAACACAAAAGACGTTGCTTATCGTGTTCGGCACGGTGCCGAGGCGCAGTTCGAGGGTGTTATTCGAAAAGACCCCATCGATAAAGATGTGATAGTGGTTGGCAACTTATCTTGCAACAGTTCGCGGACTCCCGGTCCCCGACCTAAAATGATCGACAATTTAAAAAAGATCGATCCTGATTTTTTATTCTTCGCCGGGGACCAATCCTACCATCACACCGAACACACCTACGGCTGGTTAGAGTTTGGAATGCAGTTCCGCGACATCTTGAAGGACCGCCCTGTGGTTACCATTCCCGATGATCACGACGTTGGCCAAGCAAATATTTGGGGCGAAAATGGGAAACAGGCAAGTAACCCTCAAGGTCCCAGCGGAGGTTATTTTTATCCCGCGAAGTATGTCAATATGGTTCAACGGTGCCAGACATGGCATCTTCCGGATGCTTATGACCCAACCCCCATCGAGCGTGGAATAGGTGTTTACTATACGGATTTAACAATTGGCGGAATTAACTTTGCCATTGTTGAGGATCGAAAATTTAAAAGCGGTCCAGAGGGGAAAATTCCAAAAATGGGACCTCGTCCCGATCATATCAACGATCCTAAATACGATCGCGCTGCGGTTGATCTTTCGGAATTGAAGCTGATGGGAGATCGACAATTAGAATTTCTGAATGCCTGGAGCCAGGATTGGACTGGTGCTGACATGAAATGCGTCCTCTCTCAAACTGCCTTTTGCGGGGCGGTTCATTTGCACGGTCAGGAAAGTAATCGGTTACTCGCGGACCTGGATAGTAACGCATGGCCGCAAAAAGGTCGCAACAAGGCGCTTGTTGAAATTCGCCGGGCGTGGGCTCCTCATTTATGCGGTGATCAACACCTTGCTGTTTTTGTAAAACACGGGATCGAAAATTTTGGAGATGGCCCTTACGCGTTCACCAGCCCAGCGATCGTCAATACGATTTATGGTCGTTGGTGGTGGCCGGAGAATGAAAAGCCGGGTCCCAATGCGGTAGCCGGCAGTCCGCTTCCATGGACGGGAGACTATTTGGATGGTTTGGGAAATAAGATCACGATGTTGGCCTATGCCAATCCGCCGAACCGTCAAGATGAAAAACAACGGGGAGATGGATTCGGGGTGGTTCGGTTTGACAAGCAGAACCGGAAAATTACTGTTGAGTGTTGGCCTCGTTTCGCAGACGTTGACCAGGGAGACCAAGCTCAATTTGCGGGATGGCCGATTACATTTGATTACCGCAATAACGACGGCCGCAAGCCAATCGGCTATTTACCAGAAATGGTAGTCAAAGGTGTCGAGCGACCGGTGGTGCAAGTCATTGAAGACGCGACCGGTGAAATACTCTATACCGTTCGAATGGATTCCAATCGTTTCCGGCCCCCCGTTTATTCGAAGGGTAATTACACGGTAAAAATGGGCAGAGAAAAACCAGATCTTTCCAAAATTAGCGGACTCAAGCCGGTGCAACCGGGTAGCAATGCAATCCTTCAAGTTGATTTAAACTAGGCCGTAAAGAGCTTAATTGCATTCGGTCTTAGAATGAGAACACGTATCTCGATAACGTTAGTTATCGAGATTTCGTTCGTTTTGGGAACTGCTAGAGCGTCGAGATTTTTCAATTTTTAGAAGAATTCGCTAATGTTCCAAACGATCAAGTTTGTCAGCCACATAACCGAATAAAACGTTATCGAGCTACTCCATGAAACGACATCTAGGTTGATGCATCGCTTTGGAATGGAGTGGGACATCGAGAGTCTCCTTTACTATTTGTGATTAGGTCATCAAGCATGGGTTTTCTTTCAGGCAGTGTTACTTTCGAGCGTTTTCGAATTGAAAAAGATCCAAGTGGTAGTTTTGGTGACGAGCACTTAGAGATTTTGAAACAGCATCGAATTGGAAAATCGAACGCCCGCCTACACGAACAACCCAGCATTGGTTTCACGGGTGGTTCGCATCTTCTCGATACGGAATTCGATCGTGAGAAAAATATCCTTGGCGAAGCGATGCATTTTGGCGTGCGGATAGACACCTGTAGTATTCCCGGTCCAATCAAACGTGCGTGGATGCAAATCGAGTTGGTGGGCATTATGGGTGACCAGCTTGGCAGTCGGCCGACCAAAGCCCAGCGTGAGGAGGCCAAGGAAGCTGTCGATGCCCGCTGTGAATTGGAAGCTCAGAAAGGGAATTTCAAGCGCATGGCAGAAACATCCGTGCTCTGGGATGCCGATACAGAGACGGTCTTTCTTGGAAGCGCAAGTGAAAAAACAAATGACTCCTGCATCGACCTCTTAGAGCGAGCTTTTGGGTTGGAGTTTAGCCGGGTGTCCTCCGGCAAGCTCGCTCTCGAATACGCACAAGAAGCGGGAGCTAATGCCGAACTCTTCGCGATCGAACCGACCGCTTTTCTTCCGGGTGAATCGGCACAGGTTACTTGGTGGAATGGCATGACAGATAATTACGATTACTTGGGAAACGAATTTCTACTTTGGTTATGGTGGAAATGGGATACCGGGCCGGATACTCTCTTGCTTGCTGATGAGTCGGAGGTAACCGGAATGTTTGCCAGATCGTTAAGCCTCGATTGCCCTCAAGGGGAACATGGGAAAGAATCAATTTCCTCGGAGAGTCCAGTTGCTCTACCCGAAGCTGGAATGGCGATTCGCATGGGAAAGCTACCGCGGAAGGCGGGACTGACCTTGATCCGGAATGGTGAGCAATACGATTTCAATTTACAGGCCGAAACTGGTATTCTTGGAAGCGCAAAAATCAGTCATCCGGGTGATAGCGGTACCGAGATGAAAGATACGGACGACCGTATTGAGAGTCTGCGCACGATGGCAGAAACTTTTGATTTATTATTTGAATTGTTTTGTGCCAAGCGAATCGGCAAAGCCTGGGCTTCGGAGTCCAAGAAGTTGAGCCAGTGGTTGCAATCTGATGCAACGATAAGAAAACGAAAGACTGCGGCCTGAGTTTTCCGTGGTCCTCAGCGTAGACTGGGCACACTGTTTTTTTCGCTGTGAGAATGGTCTAAACTACCTGTCAACTTCATGAAGTTGGGCGATCGTTTTGGTATTAGCAACGGTCGGTCTAACCACTTTTTAGATGGGGAAATTGATGGACGGTAAAATAGTCTTCTGGCTTGTATTCTTGCCAATTGCGTGGCTCAATTGTTCCTCGGTGACTGCCCAGTCCGTTGTTCCCTCAGATTCAGGAAAGCCTAAAAAACCAGACGGGCGTTTTCTTCGCTGGGATAAAAATAAAGATAATCGCCTGACGCGCGAGGAATTGCCTTCAGCCATTCGCGGTAATTTTGATCGTGTGGATACCGATCAAAGCGGATGGATTTCGGTGGATGAGCATTTCAGCTTTTTAAATCGTACTCCAGACGAATCTGCTGGAGCGCTTGCGAATATTAAAAAGTGGAAGAACCTTGCCTATGTGAATCAGGGGCACGAGCGTCAACGACTCGATCTTTATCTGCCTCAGCCTCAGCCATCTTCCACTCAATTGCCATTGATCATTTGGGTTCATGGGGGCGGTTGGAAGAATGGGTCAAAAGATCGATTCGCACATTTGAACCCATTGCTTGAACGCGGATTTGCAGTTGCGAGTATCAATTATCGACTAAGTCACCATGCGACGTTTCCTGCGCAGATTCATGACTGTAAGGCGGCAGTTCGGTTCCTTCGAAAAAATGCTCAGCGATTCGGTTTGGATCCTGAAAAATTCGGCGTGTGGGGTTCCTCTGCGGGAGGTCATCTTGTTGCACTTTTGGGAACGAGTGGAGAGGTGTCAGAACTGGAGGGGGATCTCGGGACGGTCGGCGTGTCCAGTCGTGTACAAGCGGTTTGTGACTGGTTCGGCCCAACAGATTTTCTAAAGATGAACAAGCAGGCGGGAGCGACTGGAAAAATAAATCACGATGCGCCCAAGTCTCCTGAGTCCTTGTTAGTAGGTGCGTCGATTCAAGATGAACCGGAGAAAACAAGAAAAGTGAATCCTATTGAATACGTGAGCTCAGATGATCCACCATTTTTGATTATGCACGGTGATCAGGATCGGTTGGTCCCATTTCAACACAGTCAAATGCTCAATGACGCGCTCAAGGCGGCAGGCGTAACGACAACTCTTGTATTGGTTAAAGGCGCCGGTCACGGTCTGAAAAATCAACGAGATCGTCAGCAGTCCATCGATTTTTTTACAAATCAATTTTTGGACCAGAAAAAGACAAACCAATAAAGTTCTGTTGTCTACCCAGGTTATTTTAACGGGACGAAATACGTTTGCGTTTGAGTTGGTTCTCGTACCAGACGACATTGTTGTTTTGGTGTCCGGCACTGAGGAGGTCGAGGTCACCATCGCCATCCATGTCGATCGCACGAAGATCATAACTTCCTTGATTTCGGTCGATGACGGACGGATTGAAATTGCCCGCTCCATCGTTTTCATACCACACGGTAGTGCCATCGGTCGTGCGTCCACAAACGGCAATGTCAATGTCCTGATCGCCGTCTAAGTCCGAGGTGACCAGTGTGTGCGGGCCTTCAATTTTGGGATCGATTTCGATCGGTCGAAAATTGGGACCCTGGAACCAAAAAATTCCGGTGCCGTGACCGCGGGTTGCCACGATATCGATTTTGTTATCACCGTCGATATGAACGGGATGAATATTGGATGCCCCCGCCTGATTTTCTGCGAGTAGGTGTTTTTTCCAGGAACTGCGAGGATCGACGGGTTGCTCCCACCAGGCAAACCACTCTCCGTCAGTAAATGGCTGGCCTTTGGCACCACAGGTGATGTCTCCACGTCCATCCCCGTTTAAGTCACCAAATCCCATGTAATGCGATCCACCCGGAGCATCCTGATCGGCAAAAACGTGGCGTTTCCAATGTTTTGCTTTCCGCGGGTTGGCGGGGATTTCCAGCCAGGCAATGGAGCGAGGCACGCTAGTTTTTTTCTCGTCGTGGAATGAATTGGCAATTAAATCCATCGCACCATTCCCATCGACATCAGCGGCCAACACACAATGCGAACCAAGCATCTCGTCATCGATGGTTCGATAAACCCAGGGGATGTCTGAAAGAGGTTCGTCGGGGCATTCAAGCCAGAATAAGGTTTGATTCGAGCCAATGAAATCGAGATCGCCATCTCGGTCGACATCGATTAAACAACTGTGAATGCAAGCTTTCCCCGGTTTGTTTCGGGAATTGCCCGGTTTAAAAGAATAGATTTTGATGGGCTGCCAGTCCGTGCCGCGATGAAGGAAAACACCGCCCTGATACGAAGCGATTATGTCCAATTTGCCGTCTCGATCATAATCGTTAGCGACCGTAGAATTGATGGCTGATTTCTGACGGTCAACGATGGTGTGCTTGACCCAATTTGAATTGTTGCGGTCGAGAGGATCCTGGCAGTATCCTAATTTTGCATTGGCTGTCAGCGGGATCAAAAATATGATTGCGAGACGCCACGGGTTTGCACCAGATTGAATATTTGAGTTCATGAATATTACTGTTCTTGATGAATTTCAGAGGCTCAACCGTCGAATTTGGTTTTGCCGAGGTGATTTATCGAGATCGAAAAATTTTGCTGCACGCGACAAGTTTTACAAGGTCTCGAAATCCGTTCTCAGTAGTGTCCATTGACTGGGCAAGTTGTTCAATCTCTCGATGATCTCGAAACGAGACGGTACGCCCCGTTCCAAAAATTAGTAATTTTTCAACGAGAGTTTTAGCAAACTGTTTTTTCCTGGACATCAGAGACATCTTAAGTTCGAACTCATTGTTGAACGAGTCTCCGTCGGGAAAATTTCCAGATCCGTCGATCAGCTTTCCTTTTCCTCTGAGCCCCTTGGCAGGGTAGTTTGCTCGATAGCTTCCGATCGGATCGTAAAATTCCAATGCAAATCCGAGGGGATCAATTTTGGCATGGCAGTCGGCGCAGGCGGTGACATGTCGGTGTTTTAGTAATTGTTCGCGGATGGTGGTTGTGCCCCGAGTGTCGGGTTCGATTGGCTCAACATCCGGTGGAGGAGGGGAGGGGGGTGAACCTAATAGATTCTCTAAGATCCAAACACCTCGCGTCACCGGTGAAGTTTCCACACCATTTGCGGTGACCGTTAAAACGCTGGCTTGACCTAGAAGGCCGCCTCGGTGATGAGATTCGGGGAGCGAAACTTTTTGAAAGTCTTCTCCAAATTCTCCCGCCAACCCGTAATGGGTGGCGAGGCTATCATTGACGAAAGTGTATTGGCTACTGAGCAACTCGAAAATTGAACCGTTTTCGTTTAGTAAATCCTGCAGAAAGTGATACGTCTCTTGTTTCATTGCTGATTCAAGTCGATGTCGATAGTAAGTCTTAAATGTCTTACTGTCGGGAGGCATGGATCCGAGTTCGTTTAATCGAAGCCAACTATCTGCTAAGTTTTCTATAAATACGGAAGACTTAGGATCTTGCAGCATTCGTTCGACCTGGTCGCGAATCACGCCGGTCTCATTAAGCTGGTTTTTGCGGGCAAGCTCGAACAATTCGTCATCGGGCATTGAATTCCAAATGAAATACGACAACCGAGATGCGAGTTCGAAGGGTGACAATTCGGTGTTTTGATTTTCGTCACCTTCATCAAGGTACAGGAACCGTGGGGAGGTGAGAATCGCAGCAAACCCGAGCTTGATGGCTGCCTCAGTAGATTCTCCATCCTTAATTTTCTGTTTTACAAACTGGATGTAGTGTTGGAACTCTGCGGGGTCTAAGGTTCGCCGGAAGGCTCGTTGAGCGAATTGTGAGATCGCGGATTCGAGATTCAGGTCTTCCGGCCGCATCGTCTTTCCATAAAGTTTCTGATGACTTTCCGGTGGCCAGTTTGTGAAATGCGGACCTTCAATTTCCAACGAATAAATTCGAACCCGCGGTCCTTCATAAACTTCAGAAAGGAGCCGATTCTTAGTGTTTTTAGCGCGCTCTTTCAATTGTTGGCCCGCCTCAATTCCACCATTTTTTGCCATGTCTTCGGCGTACTGTTTTGGCCGCATGACTTCCGGGTGATACTTTTCTCCAACTTTACGGATCGTTCCTTTGGAGCTAAAACCGTTGACCCAGTGTACAAAGGGGGTACTTCCTTTAGTAAGCCAGACAGTTGCCGAATAAACCTTTGCCTCCTCGTCAACCAGGTCAAAAATTTTAACCAAACGTCTACCCTCCGAAGCGCCTTTTACCAGTAAATTTGGTGTTGGGGCAATCCACATTCCGAGCTTCATTGGTTGTCTAAAATCGTATTCAAAATCCTTGTTGGTGTACGGATGATCGAGACGATTAATGGCGGACGCTCTCACGCGAATGTCGTAATATCCGTCGTGGGGAACTCCTGTTTTGCTGAACGCCTGGGGGTAAGTTGCATGCCGTTCGACCGGTTGTCCGTGTCCGATATCGAGATACTCATTGTTGACATTTAAGATCCATAAAACGGGAGCCCGGTCGTATTTGTCTTTGTGAGACATCTGCTCAGGCGTAAACTGAAGGAGCCTGGAATTGGGTTTTTCATAGTCAAAATAAGATGCTTGCTCCAAGACACTCTGGGCAGCTTTCATATATTTTTTTAGCTGGAAATCTGAAAGAACTTGAGACTTACCAATGTTTGCAAATCCGTCTGTTCTCGAGTCACTTGGGAAGTCGGCTGTCGGATCAAAGGCATTGGTATTGAAATCGAGAAGATCGCGAATGGTATTTCGATATTCATCGCGTGTCAATCTTCGGAAAATGGTGGTATTTTCCGAAGAATTTACTTGTTGATTTTTAAGCGCTTGTTCCACTGAATTCACAAACATTCGACGTTGAGCGTCAGAGGGTTGAGGTGATTTCGAGGGCGGCATATCACCGCGATTAATGGCGTCAATCGCTTCCTCTAACAGCGATAAATCCTGCTCAGTGAGTGCGGTAAAATCAATGCCGTCAAACTGGCGATCCCCTTTTTGGGCCGCGCCAGCGTGGCATTTAAAACAGTGGTCTTTAAGAAACGAGCCAGCTTTGAAAACCGGTTCCTGAGCCCAGGATTGACCCGACATAAAAATTATTAAAACAGTGGCCAGTAGGTGTTGGTATGTCATTGAACCGGCTCCATGCCTGCCAGCGTTCCTGTCGATTGGCCGAAGCGGCTGGTTTCCATTCCAAACTGTTGCAGCATGCTAAGGAATAAATTTGATGCCGGGGGGCGATTGTTTTGATTCTCAAAACTGATGTGCTGTCCATGTCGAAATCCCCCGCCAGCGAGAATTAAGGGAAGACGTTTGTTGCTGTGAGAACTTGCATTTCCCATGCCACTCCCGAAAAGAGTGATTGTGTTATCGAGCAGGGTTTTTCCGTTAGGTTCTTCGATAGCGCTTAATTGGTCGAGGAAGCCCGCGAACTTTTTGATAAGAAAAGATTCAATAATGGAGAGTTCGGCAATGTAGCCCGGAACTTTGCCGTGATGAGTTAGTTGATGGTAGCCGCGAGTGACGCCCAGGCCGCCACCATCGCTACCAATATCCGCAGTACCGAACGTGATGACACGCGTCGAGTCGGTTTGAAGCGCCAATGCGATTAGGTCGTAGTAAAGTGGGATGCGTTTTGAGAAATTTAGATTCGCAGCTTCTTTAGGAAGTTGGTAGTCGACGGTTGGTTTGGGGTGGTCAATCCAAAGTCGCGTTTGGTTAAGTTGTTTTTCAACGGAGCGTATGGAGGAAAAATATCGGTCAAGTTTTTCCCGATCACTTTTTCCAACTTGTCTCGTCAAGCGGTCAGCATCTGTTTTCACTAGGTCAAGAATGCTCGTCTGTCTATCAAAGTTACGCTCTGCGTTGCGTTTGCTTGCGGGACTGGATTTTTGAAATAAGAGATCAAAAATTTGATTCAAATTTGTAATCGAAGGCAGGGCGACGCCAGCATTGGACCACGACAGTTTGTTGTTTTTTGAATCTGAGGACGAGAATTGAAGCGACGAGAAACGGGTTTTGGATTGGGTCATTTCCGCTGCTTTTTGATCAACAGAAATGTTTCTTTCTTTAAAGCCTTTTGAGTTTTTCGAGAGTATCCCCGAAAGGTAGGCATGAATGCCGGAGTGTCCACCCTGGCCATTGATGCCATGATCCAAATGAGAAAAAATAGTGAAATCGCGCTGGTGCTTCTGGAGCGGTTTCAAGAGATCCGGCAGGTCGTACTGTTCTCCGGTTTTCTCGGGGAAAAAAAGTTGTGGAACGAAACCAAAGTTGTTACCAATACATACCATTCGTCTGGGAACGGATGAGTCAATTGACTTCACAGCACCGGTCGCTGCCATGGCATCCAGGTGGGGAAGAAACAGGGCAGACCCGCCAAGCCCCTTTAAAAAATGACGCCGCTCCAGTTTGTTGCTCAT
>JAALLA010000141.1:0-1700 GCA_011087765.1 Pirellulaceae bacterium | reverse complement strand
CTTTTCCTAATGGTTCGACCGGTGGAGACTGTCGCAGAGCAACCGAACATTTTGTTTATCTACACCGATGATCAGAGTCATCGAACGGTGAGTTGTTACGATGAGGCCTATTCTTGGGTGAAGACACCTAATATTGATTCGCTGGCAAAACGCGGTGCCCGATTCACACATGCCTATATTGGATCTTGGTGTGCCGCTTCTCGTTTGTCAGTGTTGACGGGTCGTCAACAACACGCGATCGAGTCCTTTCGGGCAACCGGTGAGTATCCTGGAAATGTCTACGATCCAGATCAGTGTCAGTTCTTTCCAAAACTGCTTCGTGAACGAGGCTATTACACGGCCCAGATTGGCAAGTGGCACACCGGTGATGATTCGGGATTTGGCCGAGACTGGGATCATCAGATTGTTTGGAACCGAATCAAGTTCCCCAAGAACTCTCCTAACTATTACGATAATCAATTGATTGTACGTGATGGCGGTGATCCGGTTTTGACAAAAGGTTATTCGACAGATAACTACACCAATTGGGCGGTTGATTTCATAAATGGAAAAACCCGCGATCCTCAGAAGCCGTGGATGTTATGGCTTTGCTATGGTGCAGTTCATGGCCCATTTACACCGGCAGTCCGGCACGAAAACGCCTATCCCGATGCGGAGATTCCAGAGCCTTCGGATATTTATGGCCCTCGACCCGGGAAACCAAAATACGTTCGAGATGTTGGTTTTTGGGAAAAAAATGAGGTTGGAATTCCAGTCGAAAAAAAAGTGCGCGACTTGCCTCCCGTGGCCATGGTTGATATCCCGGGAAAGCCTCTCAAGGATTGGGTGCGGCAATATCAGCAGGGTGTGTTAGCCATTGATGAGGGAGTAGCACGGCTGATAAAAGTTCTTGAATCGACTGGCCAGTTAGACAATACCGTGATTGTATTTACCTCGGATCAGGGTTTTGCATGGGGGCAACATGGATTCAAAAACAAGGTGGCTCCCTATGATGCCGCAATTCGCGGGCCACTGATTATTGTTAAACCAGACAGCCAACCTACGGTGATTCGAACGCCAGTGACGGCGGTGGATCTAACCGCGACGATCATGGCTCAAGCCGAAACAAATCCAAAGTGGAAAATGCATGGTCGTGATCTAACCCCACTGATCAATGGTGTCAAAAACTTTACGGGTGATCAAGCAAGAATGCTACTGACTCACACAGCTCGCAATTACGGCAAAAGTACAGCGGTTATTCCAAAACCGGGGGACAAAGCGTTAACGCATGGGCCAGGTGTGCCGTGGTACGCAATTCTCTGTGAAGGAAAATTTAAATACGTTCGAACTCTGATAGAAGGTGAGTTTGAAGAGTTGTACGACGTTAATAATGATCCAGAAGAGCTGATTAATTTAGCACTAAATCCAGCTTTTCAAGAAATCCTTACATCTTATCGAGTCAATGCAAAAGCTGAACTGCGGCGAACCGAAGCGCCATTCGTTGATAATTTGCCGGCGGTAAAAAAAGTAGCCAATTCAGATAATTAAACTGGCTGGTTAGCCGTTTATTGGTTTTCGATTTCTAATCTTTGAGAGCGACTTTTGATTCGGGGATATAGTTTAAAGTGTAATAACCGACAGGGTGCCAGAGCGGATTTCCCTCGGTGCATCGTACACCGTCGAGGTGAAGCTCATGGACATGGCCTTCGTGAAGTTGGTCA
>JAALLA010000140.1 GCA_011087765.1 Pirellulaceae bacterium | reverse complement strand
GAGAGCATCTCGCTGATCCTGACCGATCTTGGATCCGGTGCTAATGAGCCGATGGGGATCTTTACCGGCGACTTCATATTTGTGGGGGCCGTTGGCCGTCCCGACCTGTTGGAAGAAGCTGCAGGGATCTCCGGCTCGGCTGATCAGGGAGCGCGCGAACTGTTTCGGTCAATCGAAAAATTCAACTCACTGCCGGACTATCTTCAAGTCTGGCCAGCCCATGGAGCAGGAAGTGCCTGTGGCAAAGGGCTGGGTGCGATCCCTACGAGCACGGTCGGCTATGAAAAACGCTTCAACCCAGCGCTTCAAATTCCTACAGAAGAAGATTTCGTTCGATTTATCCTCGATGACCAACCCGAGGCACCGCCTTACTTTGGCTTGATGAAGAAGCTCAATAAGTTGGGCCCTAAAATCATCGGTGATTTTAGACCTAAAAAATTGACACCGCAGCTGCTTGATTCTCTTGACCAAGACTGCAACATCATCGATACCGCAGCACTTGAACAATTTGCCAGCCAACATGTTCCCGGAACCATCAACCTGCCAATGAAGTATTTGGCAAGCCAGGGCGGCTGGCTCATCAACTACGATGCTCCCACCTATCTCATCTCGACTGGCGAGAAGGTTCTGGAAGCAGTTCGAATTCTGCATGAAATTGGAATCGACAATATCGAAGGTTACTTCGACGCTGAAGAGGTCTACGCGTCAGGCTTAGCAAGTGAAAAATCTCAACAACAATCTCCCCAATGGCTGGCAGAGGCGTTGACAACCAATTCAATTCGGCTGGTTGATGTGCGGCGAACATCTGAATGGAACGCTGGACGAATCGCTGGTGCTGAACACATTTTCCTAGGGCGACTCGCCGAGGAGTTCGGTCAAACAACGTCTCAAGAAGATAACCGCTCCATTGTATTGCAGTGTCGCACGGGAAGTCGTTCCGCCATTGCAACAAGCGTGCTCAGATCATTAGGAGTCAAAAACGTGATCAATCTATCGGGCGGAATCGAACAATGGGAAACCGCTGGCTACCCGATAGTGAAGGAATCACCATCGCTCAAATCCGCGCCACCACAAGAACCCGTCTCCATCTCTTGCGCGTTGAACTAAACCACATCCATATAATATTTACTGATTCACACCCATGACAGACTTTCTACTACAACCTTGGCCTTGGTGGTTTTCCGGGCCACTCATTGGTCTCACAGTTCCACTTTTGTATCTATTGGCAGGAAAAGGATTTGGAATCTCGACCAGCTTCCAACAAATCGGGGCATTATGCTCCCCCCGCAGCAAACTCGACTATCTGAAGAATTACGATCGTCGTCAAGGAACCTGGACGCTCGTCTTCGCACTTGGAATCGTGATCGGCGGTTTCATTGGAAGCCAGTGGCTCTCGGCGGAACCGATCGAATTTCTACCCGCCAAATTTTACAGCATTGGGGGAGCCATCAAGCTATTCATTGGTGGTACTCTCGTCGGATTCGGAGCGAGGTACGCGGGGGGCTGCACCTCCGGCCACGCAATTACCGGAATTGCGAATTGGAATTTTCCCAGTGTCGTCGCCACCATTTTCTTTTTCGTTGGCGGCCTCGGCGTCACTTGGGGCTTGGGACACATTCTTTTCTAAGGTTATTTAGATATGGCAACACTACTCGACAACCAAAACACAGATCATCTGGCACCCGCCCCAACTGCTGAAACAGAAACTAATCCAACAGCTCGAAGCACCACTTCGGCCGTTGATTCATCGCTGGTGTATGCAACCACTCTAATGGTCGGGACTTTTTTGGGGATCCTCTTTACCAAATCCGAAGTCGTCAGATGGCAGCGAGTTCACGAAATGTTCTTGTTCCAAGACAGCCATCTATATTTAATTATTGGCTCAGGCGTTGCCGTCGCGATGTTGGGAATGGCCATTATTCGAAAATGTGAGGCTTCCGATATCTACGGTAAGCCAATCCAATACAAACCCAAACCTTTTCATAAAGGTGTTGCTCTCGGCGGCATGACCTTCGGTGCTGGCTGGGCTATCACCGGTGCCTGCCCGGGACCCATTTACGCACAACTTGGCAGCGGGGTTGGACTTGCCGGGTTCACGGTTGCCGGCGCACTGGCCGGCATGTATCTATACGCCTGGGCCAAACCGCATCTGCCCCATTAGCTGCAATGGACAGCCGCGGCACCCCTCCCAAAAAACACACCTCGAAACTGACGTACCGATCCACTCAAAAGGAACGTCAATGAACAGAAAAGCTAATAAATTTGATGAGCCTCTGAAAGGAAAACGACACTCAACCCAAAAACCTAAGAAAATTTAAGAAAACCGTGAGAAGCACTCAATTCACCAACAAAGCCTCCTGAGATATGTTAAAAAAACGTGAAGATTTTATGTAGTTGACTTTCGAACCTTCAGTATCACTTTCAAATTGGAGCTTGCTCATGCCGATGATCTCAAAACCGGATGCGAATCCGATTGCCGCAGCAATCCTGACTTGGTTTGTTTTGGGAATTGGTCATATCGTAATTAATGGCCAAACCAACAAATGGGTAATCACGCTAGTCGTCACAATTATCGGGAGTTTTCTTTGTGTCTTTCCAGGCATCATTCTTGGAATTTTGAGCGTCATCGATTCTTATAAAACGGCAGAGAGACTAAAAGCGGGCGAATCAATTCCAGAAAATGAATATTCCAACGTTCTTCTGTATAAAGTTTGCAAGCTGATCGACAAGAAAGCAACTTGCAAAATGGCTTAAGCCAACTTGCCCTTTGACGGACATATTGATCTGTAGAAATACGGCGTAAGACTCGCCCGAGAAGTTGTTATTTTTAAAACAACAGGGCGAATCTTAGGTTCAGCCACGAAGCGCTGTCCTGGTTGGCCTGGCTGTCTTGATTTTCAAAAACAGTTCCGCTCCGCGCATTAGCCAATGCTCGTCCTGCTGTCGTAGTTTCGCCAACTGCGGCTATCACTTGTTGCTTCGAAAAATGTCACTGGGTTTCTAGAACCCCCACACAAGACAGCATTCGCAACGAAACTTCATTGCCCGAGCCCTGCCAACCTCGATTTGACAGCGTCCACCACCCAGATTATAAAACTGCAGTGCAATTGTCGGCAAAAACATGTTTTCCGCTTGGTGGGAGAATGGGTGCGTGGAGCTAACCAAAAAAATTGAATCCGACATTACGTCGCATCTATCTGCCGGGAATACGCCTTGCAAATTAACGGTTGCTGCACTGGCGTCTCATTACGGCGTGAGCCAAACTCCAGTGAGAACCGTAATTTCTAAGTTGATCGAGAGAGGCAAGCTGGTCAAGCTATCCAACGGTCGCCTTCAGGCTCCCGACACTTTCGATTTTGCCAGTGACTCAACATTGCAACTCTCTTCTGGTCCCACTACCGATCCTTACGAGGCAATCCTCCGCGAGATCGTCCAGAAAAGCTTATTAGCTGAGGAGACTTTTCTGCGTGAAGAGCGAACAGCGACTCAACACAAACTCAGTCGTTCTGCCGTGCGAGAAATTTGCCATCTCATCGCAGGTCAGGGACTACTTGAACACATCCCGCGTCGTGGATGGAAGATACGTCACTTCACCCTTGCCGATCTACGAGCCTATCTAGACACTCGCGAAGTTCTCGAACTCAAGGCGCTCGATCTTGCCTGGAAACGACTCGATGACACTGAACTTCAAGCAATGCATGACGGAAATATTCCGGCGAAGAATGCACGAGACTTTCCCGTAATTGACGATCGGATTCACAACTACATCATCAAGAAGTCAGACAATTTTTATATTTTAGACTTCTTTAATCGACACGCTCCATTCTTTCGAATTTTGTTTGAATGGGAAGGTAAAAATCGTAAAGCTGCCGTTGAGGCTGTCCAGCAACATCGCGAGATACTTACCGCGATCATTAATCGTGATCGAAAGAAGGCCGCAAAGGCTTTATCACATCACATCCAGTGCAATCACCCAGTGTTGGATAGGATCGGGACGCCCCAATGAATACCTTTTGTAAATTCATCGCCAGTCTAGTGATCTCTTTCTTTGGGATTGCGACCTACCCGACTCATTCGGTGGGTCAAGAAACGAGCGTCGACTTATACCGGCAAAAAATAAAACCACTTTTAAAGGAGCGGTGTTTTGCCTGTCACGGTGCATTGAAACAAGAGTCTGAACTCCGCGTCGATACCATCGAAGCGATGAAAGATTACGGTATTTTAGAGGACAACCTTCTCCTCCACCGCCTCACTTCAAAAGACGATGCCGAGCGGATGCCCCCCGAAGGCGAACCGCTATCCGAGCAAGAAGTTTTGGACATCAAAAACTGGATTGCCGATGGTGCACCAGCACCCGATAACGAACAGGCCGAAGCAGACCCGATGGAACATTGGGCGTTTCAACGAATCGGACGACCGGAAATGCCAAACCTTGGCGAGCCCAACCCAGTCGATGCTTTTCTTACCAAACCGCAACAGGAAAAAGGATTCAAACCGCAGGCAACTGCCGAGCGAAGCTTATTGTTACGACGAATTTACCTTGATGTGACCGGACTTCCTCCAACGACTGAACAGCTACTTTCAGATTTGCCAATTGAGGAAATCATTGACTCTCTGATAGACAGTCCACAGTATGGTGAGCGGTGGGGGAGACACTGGATGGACGTCTGGCGATACAGCGATTGGTATGGCCTGGATAGCCAATTACGGAATAGTCAGAAACACCTCTGGCATTGGCGGGACTGGATCATCCAATCTCTGAATGAAGACAAGGGCTATGATCGGATGATCATGGAAATGATTGCCGGTGACGAAATTGCGCCAACTGATTTAAAGACCGTCGGCGCAACTGGGTTCTTGGCTAGAAATTACTATCTTTTCAATCGGACAACATGGCTCGATGACACAATCGAACACACGGGTAAATCATTTTTAGGATTAACGCTTAACTGTGCGAAGTGTCACGACCACAAATATGACCCAATCGATCATGAAGACTACTATCGTTTTCGAGCGATCTTCGAACCGCATCACGTTCGTCTCGACGCGCTGCCCGGAACTACTGATTACAACCAAAACGGGCTCCCACGCGTATATGATGACAAGCCAGATGCTCCAACCTTTCTCCATTTGCGAGGCGATCCGTCTCAACCGGTCAAGGACAATCCCATTCCCCCGGGTCCACCTAAATTTCTAGCCAGCTTTGGAAAGCAAGCAGCGAAAATCGATTTGCCCGCCGACGCCTGGGCACCGGGTGTCCGCAAATACGTTCAAACGGATTTGCTCGCCCTTTCAAAAAAACAGATTGAATCCGCTCGCCTTAATTTGCTGCAACTCCAAAAAAAGGAAGCGTTAGCCGCAGTCGCTACGGAATCAAAGGTGGAAGTCAGCGCACTGCGTGACGACTTTAAAAAATCGAGACCGGACATCTGGGAAATTATCGGACGAGGGTGGCGATACCAAGGAGGATTACTTGCGCAAACTGAGCCCACCGTGGAGCGTAGTTGCCTGCGGACCAAAGCTCACCATCCACGGGATTTTGAGTTGACCCTCAACTTCCAAACCACCGGGGGTAAGCGGTGGAAATCAACAGGAATCCGTTTTGATGCAGATGAAAAAGGCGAGAACGCACATGTCGTTTATGTCAGTGCATTCGCAAATGGCCCCAAAGTCCAAATCGCCCATACTGTCGCTGGACGAGACATCTATCCGGCAAACGCCAAAGCTAATTTGCCAATCCGATTAAACCAGGATTACGTGCTGAATATTAAAGTCAGGAATGATTTAATCAACGTCGCTTTGGATGGTAAATTTTTGTTGGCCTACCGACTCCCGCCTCGCAAAAACAGTGGCGTATTGGAACTTTTTGCCTTCGATTCAACGGCTGACTTTTACTCGATCAAAGTCGAGCCACTCGCCGGCGACGTCACCTTAACTAATACAGACAAACAGGCCGCCGTCGTCAACTCTGCTCAAGCCATCGACCTTGCCGAAGCTCAACTCCGACTCGTCGAGGCCAAACACGCCGCGTTGGTTGCCCAGATCGCAGCCGACAATGCCACGTTAAAACAAATTGGCAATGGCTCAGCTGAACTCGCCGCCCGCTTGAGCCTCCAGGCTGCGGTGGCAAAAGCCGAAGTGGACTTTAGCAAGGCGGATGCAGGTAAGAGAGCGAGTGCGTCAAAGGTAAAAGAGAAGGCACAACTGGCATTCGCATCCGACAACCTGCCGACCCTCGCTCCATTGCGAGGTAGTCAGCGAGCGCTCGATCAAGGCTCACACAAGGCCACCCAATACTCTTCCGTCTATTCCAAAACCAGCACTGGACGGCGGACTTCTCTTGCAAACTGGATTACTCATCGGGACAACCCATTGACCGCCCGCGTTGCCGTCAACCATATCTGGACCCGCCACTTTGGGAGCCCACTCGTCGAATCCGTTTCTGATTTTGGTCGACGCTCTCCTAGGCCCCTGCACCAAGATTTACTTGATTACCTTGCAGTCGAATTAATTGAGTCGAACTGGAGCATGAAACACCTGCACCGTCTCATTCTCAAATCGAAAGCATGGCAACGCAGTTCTTCTAACCTGGGAGCTGACCCAAACACACTCGCAGGCGATCCCGAAAACCATTACTACTGGCGAATGAATAATCGCCGGATGGAGTCTCAAGTCTTAAGAGACAGCCTCTTACACCTGTCCGGCCAACTCAATTTGACGATCGGTGGTCCCCCTGTAATGCCTGGCCCCAACGTACGCCGTCGCAGCCTATACCTGTTCCATTCCCGCGATGGCCGCGACAAGTTCGTTTCGATATTTGATGACGCCGATGTTTTTAGTTGTTACCGGCGAAACGAAAGCATTGTTCCACAACAGGCACTCGCCCTGATGAACAGCCGGGAAGCCATTGAATCCGCAAACCTAATCACTGCCCGCTTCAACAAAAATTTGACAGACATTGAATTTACCAAAGCCGCTTTCCTTCAACTTCTCGCAAGATCTCCTTCCGAACAAGAGGTAGCCGCCTGCCTAAACTTCTTGAAGGCGAACCCTGAGCGAAACCAATTCGTCCACGCACTCCTAAACCACAACGATTTCCAGGTCATCCGATGACGCTACCGACCGATATTTCACGCCGTCGATATTTACTCCAATCCGCACTGGGCTTTGGTTCTTTAGCGTTGGGGGGAATCGTTGCAGCGGAAGAGCACCAACAGCCAAATGGCGAGCCACATTTCCAACCCAAAGCCAAGCGTGTGATCTGGCTATTCATGCGCGGCGGCGTAAGCCATATGGAGAGCTTTGACCCCAAACCCGCGTTGAATAAATTTGCCGGGAAGTCCATCAGCGACACGCCTCACGCCAATGTCCTCGACCCTGAAAACTTCAAGAATCTTCGCGTGGTTGTGGTGGACGATGCCAATGGAAAAGATCGTAAAACGATCTACCCATTGCAAACTGGATACAAAAAATATGGGCAGTCCGGTGTCGAAATCAGCGACTGGTTTCCGCATATCGGCTCCTGTGCTGACGACATCGCCTTCATTCGTTCGATGTGGACAACTGACAACAATCATGGAGCTCAGGTGCAATTTCACTCCGGTCGTCATATGCTGGATCCGCGAGTTCCCACCATTGGTGCCTGGCTCAATTACGGCTTAGGCTCGCTTAGTGACAACCTTCCTCAGTTCATTAATATTGGCCCGCGTTTCTTTGACAAACGAGACGGCCATTATTTGGGGCCAGCCTACGATGCCGTCAATTTAAAAATCAATCCGAAAAACCCACTCGACTACGCTGCTCCGCACGGCGGCATGAATTCAAAACAGCAACGCAGAAATCTGAACTTTACTAACCAGCTCAACCATCTGGCTGGAAAACAGTACCCCGGCGACGCTGCCCTCCAAGCTCGGATCAAATCGTACGAACTGGCGTTCCGGATGCAGACAGCCGTTCCCGAAGTTTTAGATTTCAAAAAAGAATCCAAAGAAACTCGTGAACTTTATGGTCTGGATCATCCTGAGACAAAAGCCTTCGGCCAGCAACTCCTTGCTGCCCGGCGCTTCTCGGAACGGGGGGTGCGTTTTATTCAAATTATGCATGGCGATGGCGCCGCGGGTGCGTGGGACAATCATTCTGGACTACGCAAGGGACATGCAAAACTATCAAAACAAGTCGACCTGCCCACCGCTGGTTTATTAAAAGATCTCAAACAACGAGGCCTACTGGACGACACGATCGTCGTGTTCGCAACCGAGTTTGGACGAACTCCCGGGTCGCAGGGGGCTGATGGCAGAGATCACCACCCGTTTGGCTTCAGCGTCTGGATGGCGGGCGGGGGTCTGAAAGGTGGAGTCGTCCACGGTTCAACCGACGAGCTGGGCTTTCACGCTGTCGAAGATCCTCATTACGTGACCGACGTTCATGCCACGATCAATCATCTCATGGGCATCAATCCACGCAAGCTGGAAGTTCCGGGACATAAACGTCTGGATCGCGATTACGGTCACGTCATCAAAGACATACTCGCGTGATGACTTGTTCATTCATGATCTTTTGGTTCGCAGGCCTACACAACTCAGTCGACCTTAACTCACGCCCTTTCCATGGCTCTCCTCGCTGACATTTGGAATGGCAAGCAGGAGTGGATCAAGTTCCAGAAAGCCCATCACAAAAAACGGACCGGCAAAACCACGAGGGAGCAAAAGAGGCAGGCTCATTACTGTTTAAAGTGCCCATGCTTTTATCTTCTCAATAGAAAAGACGGTCATCTGGCATTTGAGCGATCATGAGACCTTCACCGCCACTAGCCAGGTTGGGGAGAGCCAACGCGAAGACATTCCGAATTGATGCGATGGTTCGCAAGCCTGAGAACCCAACCCCACAAAGAGCCACCCATAGCTTTTTTGAGCGGCAACTACTTGCATGATTGAAAAATCATTAGAACGAATTCGAATACTCCGTGATCGCATAAGTTTACTTGCGTGATCTTCGTGTCCCATCTGCAATCAAGAACCGATCATTGGCTAATAGAAACCTGTCGCTACCGCTTGCGTGAGAGACTGTCACAGACGTTTTTCCTTCGCCAACAATTACTTTTATATTGGAAACAAATGGCGCCTTGCCTTGCTCAACAAATTCCAAGGTGCTGATGAAGGTTACATCCTTGCCTGTTCTGGTGAACCGCACTGCAGGGACGCGGTGGTCTAGACTGGTGAGCGGCCCAGTTCCAGTTAAAACGCTCGTTTCACTTTCGTTCGCAAGTGTTAATCGAAACTGCCCGGAATTTCGAGTAACTTCCCACAATAAATTTTCACTCGCGTTTCCACGTTGAATGTCGGCAATATATTTCAATCCAGGATCGACAGATCCTTTGCGTGGCTGACCTACCGAATTAGCTTGCTCGACCGTCCCATTTTCACCTTTGCAATGATACCACCAGTCATAGACGTGATCCTCGCTGGAGTGCAACTGGTCCAAAACAAGAACATACTCCGGGGCCACCGCAAGCCAACGAGCCTGCCGAACTCCTTTATACAATTCTGAACTGGCAGCACCCACGTAAGGAATGGCACCTTCCGACTCGAATTCGAGCAACTCGCAATTATTCGTATTCCTCTGTTGAGGATGTCCATCAACAACAATCGCATTGTGACCGATGGTACCCCTGTAATAAGCTTGATGGACGTCTGATTCATAGTCGACGGAATGACGTTTACCTGAATCAAGCCCAAGTTGCTGACCGTTGCCGTAAAGAATGAAAGATAATTTGTCAAAATGCGAATGCGATGTTCCGTATTTCCCAAACTGCATCGCAAGTGAAAAACCAGCTGGCTCTCGCCCCCGCAAAATGGCATGCCCACCATCTGGCAACAGAATACTTTCGTTTTCAAACTCAACCTGCTGCAGTGGCACTGTCCGTCCGGCAAGAACACTCTCCCACGTTACCTCAGCTGACAACAAGGGGAGCAGGGCGGGATCTTGGTAAGCCGCAAAACCTTCCTCGGCCCCCAGCCGACCGACAACATATTTACCAGGGTCGTCGCCAAAATTGGGAGTGAATCCATCAGGCATGACTTCTTGAGCTGGCAGGAAGAACATTTTTTTGAATTGGGGCTCTGCATACAAATCAATATCAATATGCCGAGCAACCTCAGCCGTTCGCACCAACGCTCGCCGTGCGTAAAAGTGGTAAGAATATCCACCTGGCCACAACCCTTCTAAGGAAGGCGCCGTTCTAACCTGCTCAATGAACCCACCGTTTGTTCCATAAATGGCCTGAGCGATTCGTGTCTTATCCCCCGTAAGTACACCACCCCAAATGTAACCGGCGTTATGAAAACTGTGATGATTACTCTTACCCCGCATCGTGGCAGTATCAAAGTAAGTCATCATGGGCTCGATCAAATCGTCTTTGAGATGCCGATGGTCTGCGCTGGTGAAACTCAAATGATGCCCGGTCATATCGTACATTGGCCCAAGATATCGCATCATCAAGCTACCCGCTTCGTGATCCGTTGAGCAAATGTGGCCATATCGCCTAGGCGACAAAATCCCCTTCGTTCTTTTGTACCCCCGATAACGGTCTGCATAACCGACGAGAAGATCACGTACAAACTCCGCGTATTTATCTTCGTTAGTTAGGGTAAACGCTTTGGCCGCCAACAACCCGCGTTTGAAATTTTGAGCATGCACCTTGGTGTAGTAGACATCATCGTACGGAAAACCACTCCAGTGCTTATCACATTTTCCACAGCGATGATGTTCTATTTTCTGCGACTCATCTAAAACAGGCTTCAACTTGCGCTGGCACTCCGGGCAATGGTAGAGCGAACCGTGCAAACCGCCTTTGGGCGGAAACGTGACTGGAATCCTCAGCTCTAATTGAGCCTGACGCACAATATTCTCCAGAGACTTTGCCACTTTACCGCCGGAAGCGTAAGCAGTTTGCAAACGACTGACTTCTTCGGCATTCACATAATAATGTGGCCCTGGCCCCTCCGGCAAAACAATCTCGGGATAGTCGGCGGGAAGCTTAGGAGGATTCGGTTTGCGAAGTGGAATTTCCTCCTGAGCGAAAAGGCTAATACCACCTAACAAACAAAACACGAAGCTGACGAACCCAAGAGGAAATGTCATACTGTTTTTGTGCATTTGATCAGTCAAAATTATGGTCATGAATTTATTACTGAACCTCCAAGGTGGCCGCTAACAAATGGCCCGCGGGCCATTTATTGAAAACAACATGGAGTTTCTAAACTGGCACTTCATCGCAGCGGTTTCTCATTGTTCACATGCGTTCACTGAAGCCAGACTGAGAACTCTTGCGACTTGGTACCTCATCAAACGTTTCGCCCTACTCAAACCAGGCGTCAAGTTCAATTGCGGCAAAACAATCTTAGCCATAACCTCCGAATTTTTTATCGAAGCCACGCTTATCGCAAACTTCAAACTGCCGAGCTGTCAGCGAGTTATTTCCGTCATTGGGCCAGTACTGTCGGCGAATTTTTCAACGGGAACATCAACAGCATTGAGCATCGAAACGA
>JAALLA010000139.1:1409-11813 GCA_011087765.1 Pirellulaceae bacterium | reverse complement strand
TTCGGCGAACAGGATTCTCACCTGTTTTATCGTTACTCATTCCGGCATAATCACCTGTACAGACCGGGACCCATCGTTACCGTTGGGCTTGTATCTCCTGTACAGCGCTCTGCTACCGCTTACACATAGTGTAAACCCATGTCTTCGGTGTAATGCTTACTCCCGTTCATTATCGGCGCAAGCCTGCTCGACCAGTAAGCTGTTACGCACTTTTTAAATGGTGGCTGCTTCTAAGCCAACATCCTGGCTGTCTCAGCAAACTAACTTCCTTAGTGACTGAGCATTACTTCGGGACCTTAGACGATGGTCTGGGTTGTTTCCCTTTCGACCGTGCAGCTTATCCCACACGGACTGACTGCCAGGGTAAATAACACGGTATTCGGAGTTTGGTTCAGTGAGGTACCCCGGGAAGGGCCCCCATCCAATTCAGTATCTCTACCCCCGTGTCACAATTTACCTGACGCTATCCCAAAAGATATTTCGCAGAGAACGAGCTATCTCCAGGTTTGATTAGACTTTCACTCCTCCCCACAAGTCATCCCCTCAGTTTTCAACCTAAGTGGGTTCGGTCCTCCACGCAGTATAACCCGCGCTTCAACCTGCTCATGGGTAGATCACCTGGGTTCGCGTCTGCCGCATACGACAATTGTTCGCGCTATTAACACTCGGTTTCCCTCGGGCTCCGGACCGTAAGTCCTTAACCAAGCCGCATACGACAACTCGCCGGATCATTATGCAAAAGGCACGCTGTCACACTGAACAAATCATAGTGCTCCAACCGCTTGTAGGTATATGGTTTCAGGTTCTTTCCCTCCCCTAGACGGGGTTCTTTTCATCTTTCACTCGCGCTACTGAGTTCACTATCGGTCATTAGAGAGTATTTAGCCTTACGGGATGGTCCCCGTAGATTCAGACCAGGTTTCACGTGACTGGTCCTACTCAGGTGCTCTGCGAGAGACTTGTAGCTTTCAAATACGGGACTGTCACCCTCTGTGGTCGACCATTCCAAGTCGTTCTTCTAGCTAAAGTTTTCTAACTCTCATGTGCAAAGTCCTACAACCCCACCGGGGAAACCCCAGTGGTTTGGGCTGTTCCGCTTTCGCTCGCCGCTACTAACGGAATCGATTTTTCTTTCTCTTCCTCGAGTTACTTAGATGTTTCAGTTCACTCGGTTCGCTGCAATGTACCTATGTATTCAGTACACGCTGGTTCAGGAATCTTGGGATCAACGCTTGTTTGTCAACTACCCCAAGCTTATCGCAGACTTTCACGCCCTTCATAGCCTTCTAATGCCAAGACATCCCCCATATACCCTTAATAGCTTGACCACAAATATCCAACCCTCCCTGACAAACAAGTTTGCCGAAGGTGAATCGAAATCTGTGTCTCAAACATAGATCCAGATTAACGATAATCGCTTCATTTTCGGTTCTTTTGACAAGCCAGCCAAACAATTAACTTTCGTTGATTGATTCAACTGACTCGACGCTACTTAAGAGTGGTGTATCGAATAACTAGCTTTACGTCACACATTCAGTTTGCCCCCGCTAAGAAACAAACCTGCAGATGCGACACCAATTATTCAGATGCCATCTACTTCACAACCAAATTGTCAAAGATCATTCAGCCGAAAACTTGTCCGACCATACACTCTCAAGTTGAGAGCGGTTCGTTTTGAACTACAACGTCAAACCGAACCGGTACCAACTTGCTGCTCTTGGGGAATCGAAGATTCTACTTAATTGTCGGTTGCTGTCAACCGCAGCTGAGTCTTGATTTTAAGAAAGGCCAAATTAAACGGGGCACGATTCCTAATCGACTAAGTCGACTGCCATACCCATGGCTACTTCCGGCATCACCGTGTCAGTGATGGAGCAAAGTATACGCAGTATCGGTAAACGCTCAAGTCCAGTTTGGGTTATTTTCAAAAAAAAAAGCAAACACCGCGAATTCGCGGTTTTTCCCGTTCCAATTTAGCAAACAGCAATTCGCCAAACATCCCGGTAGCCTTGGATATTCAAAAAGCTTCCTGCTTTTGCGTTCTCTTTCTTCTTCGGCCTCACTCATTCTACTCCCAAACTGAACCACCGAGCTTCCGCAGCATTCCTGCTAAACCAACGCGGCCCAACCGCAGTCTTACTCTGCCTCCGAATTAGACTCGTCACAGTAGGCTTCAATCGATTCAACCAAACCGGAATCCTGAGACGGCTGGACCGTTCGCATATCCAGGAAGAACCTCTCTTTTTGCACCCGGCCGATGACACTCGGTTCACCGTTTCTGAGTCCAGCTGCCAACCGATCAACCGATTGAGTTTTCGGGGTCAAAGCAACGCACCATGTCGATAATTTCTGAGTAGGCAAGCTTCCACCCCCCAGCATTGAGTCTGCTTCTACTGCTTCACAAATCTCTAATTCACCCAAATGACTCAACTGCGCAACTATTTTCTCAGCTCGCAATTTTAGGTTTTCTTTCGGCATTGAGAGCATTCTCAGAATGGGAATTTCGGTGCGAGCTCGATTTTCGTCGCGATAGATCAGTAAAGTTGCCGATAGCGCTGCAAGGGTCATCTTGTCGACCCGCATCGCCCGCATCAACGGATTGGAAAGGATCGTATCAATGTATTTCCGCTTTCCAATAATGATTCCGCACTGCGGCCCCCCAATCAATTTATCGCCACTGAACAGAACAACATCTGCACCGTCTTTAATGCTCTGCGAAACCACCGGTTCATCCATTAATCCGAATTCTGAGAAATCGATCAGCGCTCCCGATCCAACATCATCAATTACCGGCAAATCATGCTCCGACGCCAACGCCACCATCTCTTTTGTCGATACCGTTTTTGTAAATCCAACGACCTCAAAATTACTTGGATGGACTTTTAACAGGGCGCCAGTCTCTTCATTAATGGCTCGTTGATAGTCAAACAAATGGGTTTTATTGGTTGTTCCAACCTCTCGAAGCTTGGCACCGCTGCATTCCATCACGTCGGGCAAGCGATAACTGCCTCCGATCTCGATTAATTGCCCCCTGGAAACAATGACCTCTCGCCCCTCAGCCATTGCGGACAACGCAAGCATGGTCGCCGCCGCGTTATTGTTAACCACAGCTGCCGCTTCGGCGCCGGTAAGTTCACAAAGTAACTTCTCTACCGATTTGATTCTCTGGCCTCGTTCACCAGTTCTGACATCCACCTCGACACTGGCGTAACCCTCGGAAATCTCTTGCACCGATTCAATTGCTGATTTTGCCAACGGAGCACGGCCCAAGCCTGTATGCAGAATGATTCCCGTACCATTAATGACAGGCCTTAAATACGGCTTTTCTTCGGTTTTTATCCAATTTGCGATCTTGTCAGCAATTTCAGAAGGCGTTGGAATTGAGACCTCCCCCGATTCGGTACTCACCTGATCACGAAGGTCATCCAAAAAGCTCCTCACACCATCCACCACAACACTGTGATTTACCGTTTCCACCATTTGCTTCAGTTGCGGGCTCTCGAGTAACTGGTTAACTGAAGGTAGTTTCCGAAATATATTTGCCATCACTGAGCCTTATAGGGTGTGTTTCGTACAGTGGATAATAGTGTGCCGTTGGTTTATCGCAGGAGACAAGAACGTAACAGCACAAGAGAATTAAATTCGGATTAAAGTGCCGAATCGCCCGGTTCTTGAAGCGGTTGTCGCTCAATTAAAGAATCCAATTCCGCCTTTGCTTCCGGCATAAAACCAGACTCTTTAAAACGGTTGTCCTCTTCAATTGTCTTGACCCGCTGTTCCATTTCCTTGCCCGGTTTAAAGGTGACCACGAACCTCGCCGGAACTAGAACCTCTTCCCCGGTTTTCGGATTACGGGCCTTTCTAGCGGCTCGTTTCTTCACTTCAAATACGCCAAAATTCCGCAATTCAACGCGTTGTTCGGTGGCCAACGCTTCGATGATCGCATCAAAAGTGCGTTGCACTACTTCTTTGGTGTCCGTTTGCTTCAGACCCAATTCTTCCGAAATTCTGCGGACAATTTCCTTTTTCGTCATTAATCACATCCGACGTTGTTAATTAAATTTGAACGTTAATTCTTCTATTCAGCGAAACCAGTACGCTCTTCGGACATGGTTTGTTCCGCCGATGCAACGCCGTTTAGCCAATCGGAATTCGGACAACGCCGCGGCTACGGACACAACCTCCGCCTGCCCCGTAAGTGTATGTCCAGCAAGCATTAAAGTCAATTAAATGCCTTGCTTGCCCGATCGGAAAAGTTCACATTTCACCTAAATGAACAATTGGCTCGTTCGAATCGGCAGCCAGCAGAAATAGTGGTTTCACTAAATTTTGACCGACTTCCGCCTGTCTTCAATTTCGACAAGCTGATGGAGTTTTCCGGTTCCGCTTCCCGGACATTCCTCACATGTACGCTCCCAATCTTCGGGCGTTCGTAAATTACTATCCCAAAATGGCCAAGTTTTACACTGACGAGGTCGGGAGCCGTAAACTTCACATTTCCTAGTTTCGTTGTCGAAAAAGACGCAATCTCCGTTGCTAAACTCCTTTAAGCTTCGACGAAGCCCAATTTTCCGGGTGTACTGATCCTCAAAGTCCTCCCGAGGAATGCCTAATGAATCTGCGATCGCTTGGGTCTCGGATTGGTCGACCCAAACAAAACCAGGAGCACCGGTACAGCAATCACCACACCCAGAACAGCTGAATTTGAGTCCATCTTTGTACCAAAGCTCTGATGAATCGCCCTTTGTCATCCCTGCTCCCTAATCAATTCAATACCTTTTTGCTTCTAAGAATCTCATAATAAACCAGATTTGAGTTATTGAACATTGACTTAAACCCGTTCAATCCTTCACATCGGTCACCCTAATCGGTCGACCGCACCCCGGTGAGTCTATTTCGATAAAACCTGCCAAATCGTCCTTTACATTTTTTCGACCAACATTGGCAATGAAAGACCTGAAAATACCCTTTATAATTCAGGAAAACCATTCGTAGCTGAATTGCCACTCACGCGGTCGGGCAAACTACTGCATGGCAAAATCAATCGATCGATTTTGAGCAACACTCCAAGCCGGCAAAAAGCAGACTTGATTGACTGAACTACTTAAATTTTAGATTGTGAAAGATCCGACCTTTTTATGTTCCATCGCACTTTCCAAACAGCGCGACGCACTGCAGAGCTAACGCAAATTCTGACGTTCATTCTGATTTCTAGCCTCTTGGCTGGTTTGGCAAATTCTCAGGACTTTAATCGGGATGTTAGGCCAATCCTCGCCACCCACTGTTTTGCATGCCACGGCCCCGACGATTCGCATCGAGAGTCAGACTTACGATTTGACCAACGAGACAACCCGATTGAATCATCAGCAATTGTGCCTGGCGATCCATCGAACAGTGGCATGATTGAGAGAATCACGTCGTCAGATCAAGACCACGTTATGCCGCCACCTGAATTCGGGAACGCCTTAAATCGAGCCCAAATTGAAGTTCTTAAGAAATGGATTGCTAGTGGAGCTAAATATGAACGCCACTGGGCATTTGTTACTCCCACACGTCCGGACGCTCCCGAAACACGATCTAATTTTGTGGCCAACCAAATTGATGAATTTGTTTTTAGAAAACTTCAGGACGCCAAGCTAACACCTAACCCTATCGCGGATCGCTACACCTTGCTTCGCCGGCTCTATCTCGATTTAGTTGGCTTACCTCCCACCATTGAACAAACGGACAGCTTCCTCAACTCGACAGATCCCGAGGCCTATCGGAAAGTCGTGGAGCAATTGCTGGGTTCACCTCGGTTCGGTGAAAAATGGGCCCAACCCTGGCTCGACCTGGCCCGATATTCTGACACCAATGGTTACGAAAAAGACCGCCCAAGGGCGATTTGGCCATATCGAGATTGGGTAATTAAAGCGTTTAACAATGACATGCCCTTTGATAAATTTACCGTCGATCAAATTGCTGGCGACATGCTCCCCAGCACGAAAACCGATCAGCTCGTCGCGACTGGTTTTCACCGCAACACAATGTTAAACGAGGAAGGCGGAATTGACCCGCTCGAATTTCGATACCTGGCGATGGTCGATCGAGTTGCAACTACTGGAACTGTTTGGCTGGGGCTCACGGTCGGGTGTGCCCAGTGCCACACCCATAAATATGATCCGATTTCCCATACGGATTATTTTCGTTTTTTGGCTTTACTGAACAACGCTGACGAACCCGATTTAAGAATTCCTGTTGAAAAAAACAGCGAAAACAAGGTAATCTCAGAAATCAAAGCCCTCGAATCCGAATTGCTGAGGAAATTGAGCAGCCGCCGTAAATCACAACCCGCCAAATTTGATAAGGAGTGGCGAACTTGGATTGAATTCTCGCAATCCAACGCGGTTGATTGGAAAATTGCGACCCCTTCAGAACTTGCGTCCAACCTGCCCTTTCTAAAAACTCTCGACGACAGCTCCATATTTTCTACGGGTGACACCACCAAACGCGATGAATTTTTTGTGAGCTTTCTACTGGATGGAACGCCCATCACCGGCATCCGTCTCGAGGCGATCCCCGACGAACGCCTCCCGGGCATGGGGCCCGGGAGGACTTATTATGAAGGCCGTAAGGGAGACTTCTTCGTCAGCGAGATCTCCGCAACCTTGGACGGAAAGCCAGTTGAATTCAACAACGCATCACATGATTTCTCAAAACCGGACGACAAAAAACCCAAAACAACAGCCTTAAACGTTTTCGACGGTAATGGATCAACGGGTTGGGCACCGGGAAACAACAAAGCTAAGCGACTTCAGTTGGTGATTAATCCCGCCGTTCCGCTTAAAGGAAAAGGCAAATTGACCGTTCGCCTTTTGTTTGAAAGGCATTATACCGCCAGCCTCGGCCGGTTTCGTTTTTCTTTCACCGGGGAGAAAGCGCCTGCCGCCAACCGACTTCACGAGGATTTGGAAAAGACATTAACGAAATCTAAATCATTCCCATCCAACAGATATTCGACGTTTCAAGCTCAGCTATCGAGCGCTGAATTTAAGACGGTCCAACTTGCATTTGCCGAGTCAATAAAAGACCTCGAATCAAATGCCAAGACGTTAAACAAACTAAAAAACACGAAATCACCTCAAATCGAAACACTTATTTTTCGCGAACGGGAAGCAACTAACATGCGGCGGACGTTTCGCCATCATCGAGGTGAGTATCTCTCCCCTCGGGAAGAAGTTACCCCGGGGATCTTCTCGATTTTCCAGAATTCTGCGGGCGAGCAAGCCAATCCAACGAATCGACTCGAGCTTGCTCATTGGTTGGTCAGCGACAAGAATCCCTTGGTCTCGAGAGTTGCAGTCAATCGTATTTGGTACCAAATTTTTGGCATTGGATTGATGAAAACCAATGCCGATTTTGGCGTGCAATCCGAAATGCCGTCTCACCCAGAATTGCTCGACTGGTTGGCAAGTCAATTTCAGAGCGAACTGGCATGGTCCACAAAAGAATTAATCAGATACATCGTGATGAGCAACACTTATCGACAAGCTTCGAATTTTTCAATTGAAAAAGAAAGGGCGGACCCGGACAACCGTTTGCTCTCTCGCGGACCATCATTCCGCGTGCCCGGAGAAATGGTGAGGGACATTGCTCTTTCGGCCACCGGCGTACTGTCCTCTAAAATGTACGGCCCGGGAGTTAAACCTCCTCAGCCGGCAGGCGTCACCGAGCTTGCTTGGGGCTCCGGCAAATGGAATCCGTCAAACGGAGAAGATCGGTACCGACGCTCCATTTATACGTTCAAAAAACGCACCGCAGCCTTTGCAGCGTTTACCGTCTTTGATGCACCTACGGGTGAATCCTGTATTGCCACCCGAAATCGCAGTAACACGCCGTTACAGGCACTCACCGTTCTCAACGATCCAATGTTCATTGAATTGAACCAGAAACTGGCGAAAGACGTCATCGGGCAGAATTTTCCGACGTCAACAATTGCAATAACTTACATTTTCCGACGATTTCTCACCCGACTTCCCACGGATCTGGAGTCATCAGAATTGAATCGATTTTATCAAACGCAGTTAACACGTCTTCAAGAGGGTGCGATTGACCCGGAGGCAATTGGAGGGAAAGACGCGACCGCAGAACAAGCCGCCTTTGCAATGGTTTCCCGCATCATCATGAATCTCGACGAAACTATTACAAAACGATAGGGGTTCTATTAGCTTAGTGGGTATTGGAAAAAGCGATAAAATTGCCACCGACTCCAAATCAGGTTACGGAATTCGACAAAATCAAATGATTGCGTCCTGAATTCCCCGGGGTTCAGGCGATTGTTTTCTACCGTAACCCCAAACAAAAACGACCGAATTATTTTAAATCAATGAGATCTTGTGAAATCTATCATCGTCAGCATTTACAATACTCGAAACCAAATTTGGGCCGGGTTTTTGGTCACGTTCGCATTTGCAGCATTTGCCCAGCTAATATTCAACCTCTCCGAATCTGCCCCGGACGGTTCGGCGAGTTCGCAAATTGCTCCCTCGGCTACCGTCACTAAAACCGACCTGCAACGGGAGCTCAGCAATACCCACGCAAGTACGACAAGTATTTCTGGTCTTCAGGACTTTTCCCGCCAGCAGCGAGGACGGCGGCCAACCTCAGATCGCGACTCCTATCCGACTTGGGAAATTGAAAACCAGTTCAAAGAAGACGTTTTTACCTTTGTGAGAATTCAATATGACTCCACCGGCCGCGGGAAAAGAGGAGGGCAGTGGAGCAATGATTATCCAGATTGTGATTGGAATTTTTCCGTGCGGCTGCATGAATTGACATCCATGAAGGTCGACCCGAACGGAAAAGTAATTCGGCTAACCGACCCAAATCTCTTTGACCATCCGTTTATCTACTTTTCAAATATAAATCGAATGAGTCTCAGTGAGCCTGAGGTTGCCAAACTTCGAAAATATCTTTTGAAGGGGGGCTTCATGATGGCGGATGATTTTTGGGCGCCGAATAGTTGGAAACATGTCTATCGTGAGATGAAACGAGTCTTTCCCGATTTGGAACCACGCGAACTCGCCCGCGATCATGAAATCTTTAATATCGTGTACGACATACAGGGCGTCCCCCAAGTTCCGAGTATCTTCGCATGGAATCAGGGAAGTACCTTCGAGTATTGGCACGGTGACCCGGAGGGGGATGAATCGCCGCATTTCTGGGGGTTTTTTGATAAAAATGAGCGGTTAATGGCGTTACTTTGCCACAACAATGACATTGGTGATGGATGGGAGAGGGAGGGTGAGAACCAGGAATATTTCAAGACTTATTCAGAGCGGGTCTCCTACCCACTTGGGATCAACATCGTCACCTATGTTATGACTCACTGATCAAGTATTTTTAATTCGAAGTCGTGAAGAAACTGCATCAAAGTCACCTTTTAAATTACCCACCGTTGAGTGAGGGCTGAAAATTAAAGACGCGTACCTAACTGATTTCGTCGAATTTCCAAAAATCGCGAGCCAAATCGAGTACGTATTCAGCGCGCTTCCCGAAGATGTAAAGTCTGACTTCTTGGCTGACACAAATTTCCGAATCTCCCTGGATGATTGTGAGCCAGGTAAAGGTCGGACAGTCGTAATGCCTTTGCTTGGGCCAAGTGGAACGAGTCGCTGCATTGTTCTCAAACCCCGACTGGAACAGTGCTCACACGAATTCTCCTGCTATATCATTGCCCATGAATTTGCCCACGCCCATCTTCACAATGGCGGTTGGGGAGAAATTACCGACCGGGAAGATGCCGCCGACGCGCTTGCCCAGCACTGGGGATTCCCCAAGCAACCCTTCGAATGGATTTAGTCCTGCTCACTGCTAACACCATTCAATAGATAACTAAAGCAATTTTGCAAGGGGCTAAATTTGAGCGTCCGAATTCGATTCAAGAATTCAATGACTAAAAACGCCGCTTTTCAAATTTCTCACCCATCGCTGATTCAAATCGGATACCTGATCGTTAAGCGTCAGTAAATCATAAATCAAACCCAAACCGCCAAACCCAGCAGTAAAGAAAAATGCGATTCCGGTAAACAGTTTCCCCTGATAAAAGCGATGCACGCCAAAAACACCGAGAAACACGAATAGTAACCAGGCGACATTGTAATCGATTGAGCCACTTTGAAACCGATTCTCCGCAGTCCGTTTCATATCTGGAATTAATAAAAGATCGATAAGCCAACCTATTCCGAACAGTCCAAACGTTAACAACCAAATCACCCCGGTGACAGGTCGACCGAAATAGAACCGATGAGTTCCAAAACAACCAAGCAGCCACAGCACATACCCCATCATCAAATTGTGGCTTTCCAACAATGCGCCGCGATCAAACTGGGCGCCTGAAGGTTCACTTTCAAAATAGTTCGCTTT
>JAALLA010000139.1:0-1309 GCA_011087765.1 Pirellulaceae bacterium | reverse complement strand
TCCTGGGCAGAAAAATGATGGTGCACCGAAAGGTTCATCTACCGCCTAAATCATCTCTGAGAAACTTGTTTTTTGTTGGCATCTTTACCGGCCTGTTCCGAGATCGCTTTATCTCCCCCGAGCAGGCGTTCCGATTCGGCCAACAGAAATTGATGATCCATGAACGGCTGGTAACTAATGTCCTGCCAACGAACTTTTCCCATGCCATCAATCAAAAACGTCCCGTGAAGAGGTTGATTTTCAAAATCGTCAAATGCGCGGAACTTTCGGAATATTTCGTGCTCGGCGTCTGAGGCAAGCCGGATTGGTGAGCCGGTTCCCGCATCTTCAATTGACTTCAGCAACCCGTTTTGATCGTCGGTGCTGATTGCGATCATCTTAATGCCATTTTTTTCAAAATCGGCAACCCTCGGGCCAAACGCCTGCAATTGCTCGGCACAATGCAGACACCCGTGACCGAGGTAAAATATGGCGATGTACGGTTGTCCAATAAAATCATCGGAACCGATCGTTTGATTTTCCGAATCAGTCAGGCTCCACTGGGGTGCAGGGGAGGGCGACCATCGAAAAGGTCCGAGGGACTCCAAAGGTGGTCGAAATCCAATATCAGCCGCCGGCCCAATTTCCTTCATCCATCTCTTGCCAATACCAAGCTCCATCGAAACGGGAGCCAGTCGGTTAAATAGCGGCATGTCAAGATCCATGGAACCGGACGTGTTCCTTAACTTTTCAAGTGAATCTTGCGAAAGTTCGTTATCGCCGTTCTGAAACTGAAGATATGCAAGACGCGCTAACGGGATGACTTCAGATGGGCGACGCTTTACCTGTTCGGCAATTTTTTCCAACCCCTTCTCGGACTCGCCAGCTAAAAACTGAAGCTCACCTAGCCAGCTAACGTCCTCACCCGTCGCAGCTTCGAGCTTTTTCAATCCCTCTGCGTAATCCTCTTTGGCCACCAATTCGTAACCGTCGATCGCCAGTTGCGATTTCTTAAGACGGTCAAGTTTCTGTTTATTTTTTGAGGCCTTGTCCTTGGCTTGTTTCAAATGAAGCTTGGCTTTTTTCTCGTCGAATTTTTTATCTTTCGGCCTCGGCGGGGCGTCCGCTTCTCGATCTAAGGAGGCATTAAGTTTGCTGATTTGTTTCTCAAGATCCGCCTTTTCACTCTCAGCTCCTTCGATTAGCTCACCTAACTCAAACTTGGCTTGAGCTAATAAATCTTGACGGCCGACCATTGCAGCTGAACAACCTAATAGACGCAACGTTTTGAGCTGCTCTAACGGATTCGACTTAACCGCCAAAACACTCG
>JAALLA010000138.1:3049-11933 GCA_011087765.1 Pirellulaceae bacterium | reverse complement strand
CCGGTCATGCCTACCGAAAAGCCAATCATTATTCCAGAACGGAAAAAGAAGAAAAGGAATAAAGCTAAATAGTTTGGCTGAATCCTATTTCCAGCTGAATTAATTTCGTCACTTGCTTGGCGTTAGCTTAAAGATTTAATCGTCGTGTTTGGCAACGAGTAAAGCTCTCCAGCCTATTTTGACTGACTTTGTAATTATTTTTCGATTCGAGAAAGCCCATCTATGAAGGCACTGTTTTTTATCCTCGTAATTTTTATCTGCAGTAGCGCCAGCGATTACGCCCAGGCTCAACCGGGCAGACGGGGTGGTCCGACCGGACCGCGAATTGAACCGGAAAATTTGAAGTTTGAATTGGGTGTTGCAAAAATTGAAACCAGAGAACTGTTTGAAAAATTGTCTTATCAGGGACCGGAAGTTTCGAGGGATGCGTACCTGGCAAATTTAGAATTTGTGAAATTCATAATCGACAAAGCTGATCCGAACAATCACAAAGTCTATTTCATGAACACGCAAAATTATCGGGCGCACCCACCCTATATGCGTCTTGTGGGAATTGAAAGTCGAGAGCGTGGGGCAATCACGTATATGCCTCGACTGACCAGTCCGGATGGAACTCCCGGCTTGTATATTATTGATTTCCAGCCAAACGATTCGTATTCATTTGAAGATATAGATCGGATCATAAAAATCCTGACACTTCAAATGCCATTGCTTAAAGGAAAAGTTGCGTTTCACCCGCTAGGTGGAAACATGAGGCGGTACGAGGCGGAGATAAGTAAATACAAAAATGGCGGGGTTTCCGTTTATCTTGACTCCGATATTTACAAAAATATTTCGTTTTTGCCCCTAAATATTGCGGAAGGTTTCGGAAAGCTGCGAGTTTATGACAATGAATTGAGATCGTCTCCGCGCGACATTTTAATTTGCCCAACACTTCCTAATGAAATGCCGCGGGTTGCCGGGGTAATTACCGAAGCACGCCAAACTCCTTTGTCGCATGTAAATCTTCGAGCTATTCAAGACAAAGTACCCAACGCCTTCATCAAAGACGCGAGGCGACTGGAGGATATATCTTCACTGATTGGTAAAGATGTGTTCTATGAAGTAACCAGTCAGGGCTATCGTATTCGTTCGGCAAGTCCGACTGAAATTGAAAAACATTTTGCAGCCATGCGTCCAGTATCCGTTCGCTACCCCGAACGGGATTTAAGTTCTAAGAAAATCGTGCCGCTGGATACTGCAGATTTTCGCGACGCCTCGCGGTACGGTGCGAAAGCTGCCAATTTAGCCGCCATGAACAAATTCAAATTAAAAGATGGCACATTGCCAATTGGGTTTGTAATGCCGTTTTCCTTTTATGATGAATTCATGAAACACAATGGCCTCTATAAAGCGTTTCAAAAATTGTCCGAGATGGAACAATTTGAAACAGATTCAAAATTTCGTGCGGAAGCGCTCGAGAGCTTTCAAGATCAAATTAATGCCGCTGAAATGCCGGCCTGGATGATGGAGCAAATTTCAGCGTTGCAAAAACAGTTTCCTGCTGACACTCCGATACGCTGTCGATCAAGCACGAACAATGAAGACCTTGATGGATTTAGCGGGGCGGGACTATACGACTCGTTTACGCACAACCCCTCCGAAGGGCATCTTTCCAAATCTGTTAAGCAAGTTTTCGCGAGCTTGTGGAATTTTCGGGCTTACGAGGAACGTGCGTTCTTTTTGATTGATCACGAGCAAACGGCTATGGGAGTTCTGTTCCATCCTAATTTCAAAGGCGAGTTAGCCAACGGAGTCGCTGTAACCAGTGACGTTTTGTATGGTACAGAAGGGAACTATTACCTAAATATTCAACCCGGAGAGGATTTAGTTACCAATCCTACCGCTGAGTCAACGCCCGAGGAAACTCTGCTCGCTTGGTGGGCGCGGGACGGACAACAGATGATCCGGCCAGCGAATCCAGATGAGCCCGAGACCTCACTTTTAGATTCAGAGTTGCAAAATGAGTTGCGAGAAGCACTTGGGCGAATTCATTTCAACTTTGAAAAGTTGTACGGGAAAAATCAGGGAGATGAATTTGCCATGGAAGTTGAATTCAAAATCACTAAAGACGGCAAACTAGTGATTAAACAGGCTCGCCCCTGGGTTTTTTAACCAGGGTTCAGGAGCGGTTGTGGTGGAGTTCCAGAATGGAATGGTAACCTTGTAATGTCCTCTAATAGACTGTAACGAGAGTCGGATTTTTTCAACGCTGGAATTTCTTTTGGTCAATTAAATTATTCGGTGGCTTTAATGTTGCCAGAATCGCAGATTCCGAAACAGCCGCCAATAAGAAGGTTTTAAAAAGCGAAAATCGCGTTATATTGGGGAAATGTGGCGAAGTGCCACCGATCGCTTCGATTTTCCTTTCTTACGGGTTTTCCAATGAAATTGCCTTCTAAAGTTGTACTGGTACTGCTGGTCACGCTTCTGCTTACCTCCCTCGCCGATTTAAATAGTTCTGCGTTGGCCCAGGATGCAACCGCGAAAAAAATGACGCCGGAATTATTATGGAAGCTCGGTCGATTGGGCGAAGTGGTCCCTTCTCCCGATGGAACTCAGATTGCATTTACAGTAAGACGCTATGAATTAGCGGAGGACAAAGGCAGTTCTAATCTTTTTATAATGAACGTTGCTGATGCCACCAAGGTCACCGCCCTTGAAAAATGGGCTTCCATTGGATCGATCGACTGGATAGCCAACGAGAGTGGGAGTCATCTATTTTTTGCGGGAATTAACCCAGAGGGCACAGATAGTTCTAACCAAGCCTGGTCGATGGACACAAAGACCAGCGACGTCAAACAACTGACTTCAATTGAAGGTGGAATTTCCAATTTTAAAGTGGCACCGACTGGTGATAAAATTGCGTTCACGCTCGACATTAAGCTTGATCAGAAGCCTAACGAAATTTACGCTGATCTCCCCAAAGCGGACGCTAGAATTATCGACCAACTGATGTATCGACATTGGAATGCGTGGCACGATTATCGGTACAGCCACTTACATGTATCTGTCCTCGGAGAAGACGGAGTTGCCAAACCGCCGGTCGATCTAATGAAGGGACGCAAGGCAGATTGCCCCGTTCCTCCTTTCGGTGGTACTGAGCAGTATAATTGGTCACCCGACGGAACCGAGATTGCCTTTACAATGAAGGATGTTGAAAAATGGGAGGAGTCCACTAATAGCGACGTGTACGTCATCGCAGCGGATGGTACCGGAGAGCTCACGAACATTACTAAAGACGCCCCTGGATATGACAACAATCCAGTTTACTCTCCTAATGGGAAGCAAATCGCTTACAGTTCAATGGAAAGAGCTGGGTTTGAAGCCGATCGAAATCGAATTATGGTTTACAACCGAAAACGAAAAACCACGAAGGAAATAACGAAGGGACTTGATCAAAATGCCAACGGTCCCGTTTGGAAAAGTGATTCGAAATCCATGATTTTCGATTCAGAGCGAGATGGCACGACACAGCTATTCGAAATTACACTCAAAGGTTCAACGCTAGAGCAACTGACCGATGGTTGGTTTAACTGGCACTATTTCGGTGAACTTAATACTGATGACTCGGGGAACGAAAAACTAATTGTTTCGCGAACCAATATGCTTCGCCCAGCGGAAATTTACTCACTTGACGATAAGAAGGGTGCAAAATTATCAGGAATTAATGATGCAATTTATGCAAACCTTGAGCAACCGACTATCGAGCAACGTTTTGTAAAAGCAACTGACGGCAAGTCGATTCAATGCTGGGTAATCAATCCGCCCGGTTTCGATCCTAAATCGGACAAGAAATGGCCAATGTTAACTTATTGCCAAGGCGGCCCTCAGGGACAAATTGGTCAGTGGTTTTCGTACCGATGGAATTTCCATCTGATGGCCGCTAATGGTTATGTCGTGGTCGCCCCAAACCGTCGCGGACTGCCTGGATTTGGCCGGGAGTGGAACGATCAAATTAGTGGCGACTGGGGCGGGCAGGCCATGAAAGATATCCTTTCGGCCACCGACGCGATGACGGCGGAAAAGTATATCGACAAAGACCATGTTGCCGCTATTGGAGCGAGTTTTGGCGGTTATACGGTTTATTGGTTAATGGGAAATAGTGCTGATCGTTTTTGTTCAATGATCGCGCACTGCGGTGTCTTTAACCTCGAATCAATGTATGGTTCAACCGAAGAACTGTTCTTTGTGAACTGGGATCTAGGTGGCCCCTATTGGAAAAACGAAGAAGTGTTGAGCAAATATCAAAAGTTCTCGCCCCATCGTTTTGTAAAAGAGTGGACAACACCCTTGTTGGTGATCCATGGGCAAAAAGACTTCCGAGTTCCTGTGACTCAGGGAATGGAGGCATTTACTGCGGCTCAAGTTCAAGACGTGCCCTCTCGATTTCTTTACTTTCCGGAAGAGGGACACTGGGTCATGCGACCTCAGAATGGTGTATTGTGGCACCGCATTTTCTTCGATTGGCTCGAACGCTATTGCAAAGATGGAAAGTAGATTTGGAATGGGAAAGCCACGATAATTTAGATTTTATCGTGGCTCTTTGTTAAATTTGTTTCGAATTGAATGTGCCACTGAAAATGAGATTGAACTCCACAAGTGCTCAACTGCTGTTGTTAAATTGTGTTGGCGATCAGATCTGGGATGAACAAACTTGCATCGAAAACGGAATTCCTCAAACCTGGTTTGAAGAATTGGTCGATAATTATGAATCGGGTTTTGACAACGACCGAAACACGATTTATGTAAACGAACAGGTCGTAAATCAATATCGCGGTGTTTCGGACTTACACATCGCGTTGAGGCTTGCTGAGTTTCTCGGCATCGATTGGAAGAGAGCCACCGGGTCTGTGATTGGGCGCCGGGCACAGGTTTCAGCACTTAAGGCTGAACTCGATGAGCTGTAGTAATTATTCTGCAGAGATCTCAAGTAATAAAGATATTATTCCATGCGGGATTACCATCGTTGTAAATCTAGATTTTGGAATACCAAATAATGCATTAACTAAATGGAGTCTTAAATTATGAATTCAGAATCTAATTCTAATTCGTGCCGTTGGGGAATCATGAGTACGGCAACGATTGGACAAAAAAACTGGCAGGCGATTAAATTGGCCGGCAACGGTACCGTGGCAGCGGTTGCTAGTCGCAATTTGGCAAGCAGTGAAAAATTTATTAATCAACTTCAAGCATCGGTTCCTTTCGACACCCCTCCTCAGGCGGTTGAGGGATATCAAACGCTTCTTGAATCACCAGAAATTGACGCCGTCTATATTCCCCTGCCCACTGGAATGAGGCGTGAATGGGTAATCAAAGCAGCTGAGGCCGGCAAACATGTCTTGTGCGAGAAGCCGTGCGCGTCGAGTTATGCAGATCTTCAAGAAATGGTCGAGGCCTGTCGGAATAATAACGTCCAGTTCATGGATGGAATCATGTACATGCACGGCGCTAGACTCCAATCAGTCAGGAATGCGATCGACACTAAAATTGGTCAAATTAAGCGAATTGCAACGCAATTTAGTTTTTACGGTGATCAGGAATTTGACGAGGGCAACATCCGAACCAACAGTGAACTTGAACCGTTTGGTTGCCTCGGCGATTTGGGTTGGTACACGATTCGGTTTGCTCTCTGGGCAATGAATTATCAAATGCCAAAACAGGTTTATGGCCGAATGTTGTCCGCTTACAAACGCGAAGACAGTCCCAATTCCGTTCCGATGGAAATTGAATGCGGATTACAATTTGAAAATGGCGTAAGCTCTACCTTTTACAACAGTTTTCTTACCGGTCACCAACAGTGGGCTCATGTTTCCGGCACAGAAGGCAGCGTGTTTATCCCGGATTTCGTGTTGCCGTTTGAAGGCGAGGAAGCAAAGCATTCAATCTACAATCCTGAATTTGCCGTGCAGGATTGTGATTTTGCCATGATTGAAAATCGTGAAGATGTCATTGTGGAAGAATCAGGCAACAGCGCAGCTAATTCCCAGGAGTCCAATTTGTTCCGGAATTTTGCAACGCTTGCCCTCTCAGGTGAGACGGATGATCACTGGGGTGAGATTGCTTTGATGACGCAACGTGTGATGGATGCTTGCAAAGAGTCTGCCGAAAATGGCGGCACAGCTATCGACCTGTGCTAGCGGCTCCGTAATGGTGCTCTTAAGTCCCTTCGAAGTTGTTTCCGCTGTTTTGGGCGTCACGAAGTCTTGTCTATTTTATGAAATCATTGGTTCGATTTTGTTTAGCTGATTTTGTTTAATTTGAGTGTAACTTTGCAACCGATTCTTTTGCATAGTTACCTCGGGTTGGCTTGGGGCAAATTAGAATAGCCTGTTCGGTTTTCATATTGAAAACGACGCTTTATCGAAACAGGTTCATTCTTGCCCACGAAAGGCAAATATGAATCGCACCGGTGTCGTGGCACTTATAATTTTGACTGCATTGGCATTGGAATCTCCTATAGCAGGGCAGGGGATTGGGTGTCCAATTCCCTGTGAGCTTGCACCCGGGGATTCTTCCGACCAGGAATTTGCGGCGATTGTTTCTAATCCTGCTCAGAAGACATCGTTGTCTGAATCAGAAGCTAACCGTGGAACGTCGAATTTAATTAAACCCGTTGGGACTGGGACGGGGTTGTGGAACTGGTCTGACGCTGGTCCGCATCATGATTCTGTGGTAGAGATATCCTCTGAGGCAGGTGCAGGCACGGGGGTTTTGATTTCTACGGATCGGACTAGAATTTTCAAGAAGGGGCATGTTGGCCACGTTCTTACGGCTTGGCATGTCATCAAAAATGACATCGTGAACGGTAAACTTAGAGTAAGATATCGAAACCGAGCTGAGACTCGCGATTGCACCGTAGTCAAGCATAGTGAAGAAAAAGATATCGCCATTGTTCGCGTGTGGGTGCCTCAGGGAATTCGCGAAGCCCGTTTGGCAAGTGTCCCGATCGAGCGAGGTGACCAACTTGAGCTGGTTGGACTGGGAGGGGGTACGAATTTGGCAAACTGTGTAAGAGCGTTCAAATCGGCTGCTTCCCCACCCTCAAGTGCTGAGAAAATCTTTGCAGACGTACCGTTACTGCCGGGTGACTCAGGTGGCCCAATTTTTAATTCGCGTCACGAGGTTGTCGGCGTAATTTCAGGTGGTTGGTTTTGGTGGGACGGCGGTGTAACTGCTCCAGATGGTGCGATCATGCGAACGACTTGGCCTGCTCGGGCAAGTAACGTTGCCCCCATTCAGCGAATGCTTGACGGCCTAAATCCTTCGACTATCGTGGCTGACGCTGCCCCCACGCTAGTCCGATAAATCAGCGTGCTTCCGCATCTAAAAGAATCCACTCGGATATTTTAATCGATCTTGGATCTGTTATTCTGGTAAACAAAATTTTTCGGATATTAGGTCACGTTTTGTAAGGAGTGGAGTGGATGAATCCGATGCAGGCAGTCGAAGTTTTACGTGCTGCTTGTTGCGTTGCAGGAATTGATGGCGAAATTACAGCGGGTGAATTGGTGATAATCAATCAACTTGCTGAAAAGGCTGGCGTTGGCAAGGCTTCACTCGAAGCAATGATCGCCCGCGGTGAAACAGATCCTGAGTTTTACAAAGAACAATTTCGCGTTCTCAAAGACAATCCACGAAAAGCGATGGTTTCTATCTTAAAGGTCGCGACAGCCGACCATTCCCTCGCTAAAGATGAAATCGAAGTAATGCGAAAGTTTGCAGAGAAATTGGGTATTTCTGCGGAGTCATTTGATGCGGCGATTGAGAAAATTGCTCCGTGATTAAAATAGGTATTTCTACCTAATGCATTAATTGGATTGCTATGGATTCTTCTGCTAATTAATTCTGGGAATTCGATGGACTCCCATTAATCGCGTTGGAGCGTTTCAATTACTTTGCCAACGGAGACAGAACGAAGTTGTTGGTTTGTGCGCGCCGTAAACCCCTAAAAACTCGAGTCCGCAAGACATCCCCGTCAGACATTAAGAATTCGTTCAGAATTACTTCGCTTAACAAGCCGTCTTTCTATTTAGCGGTGATAATTTAGAATCTATCCGATTCGAAGTCACTGAGTTTTCTGAACTCAGGAATCGTTGTCCCCGACGCTAACCATAGTGAATTGAAAGTAAATTATGAGACCGACGTTAGTAATTTGTTTTTTACTGTCCTTGTTTAATACCGTAGCAGCACAGAGCGACGATGGGACGCTTGACACTTCTGCGTTCGACAAAGACGTCCGTATTCAGGATGATCTTTTTAACCACGTAAATGGTTCTTGGCTTAAATTCACTGAAATCCCAAGTGACAAATCTAATTATGGTTCCTTTGGTATATTGGCCGATGAATCACAAGTGCGAATCAAACAGATTATTGAGGAAACGGCAAAACAAGATCACCCCAAGGGTAGCAATGCACAAAAGATTGCTGACTTTTATCGCAGCTTCATGAACGAGGAAGCAGTGAACGCTAAGGGCTATTCACCGCTCAATGAAGAACTTAGGAAGATACGATCGCTTAATACCAAGGCAGATGTCTGGCGACATTTTGGGCACTTAAGCAAAATTGGAGTTGGTAGTCCCGTTGGGTTTTTCGTCTCACAAGATGCCGGCGACGCAACCCAATATATCTGTCAGCTCATCCAAAGTGGTACGACGTTGCCAGATCGCGATTACTATTTAAAAGACGACGAGGATTCAAAAAAAGTACAATTGGCGCTTTCTAAGTATATCAAAACACTTTTTGACTTAGCTGGTATAGAAAACAGTGATGAGGCTGCGAACCAGATTGTCGCCCTTGAAACCTCATTGGCAAAGATCTCATGGGAACGGGTTAAATTGCGAGA
>JAALLA010000138.1:0-2949 GCA_011087765.1 Pirellulaceae bacterium | reverse complement strand
GAATTATACAACAAAACCATCGCGGGCATCCCTGTCCAGCGGCCTCGCTGGAAACGTGGGGTCAACGCAATTGCCGGGGCTGGTGCGGGTGATTTTGGCGCGTTAGGGGAAGCTGTAGGCGAACTCTATGTTAAGCAATATTTCAAACCAGAGGCGAAGGCCAAAATGGAAACACTCGTCGATAATTTGCTTACTTCTTTTGGGCAAAGCATCGACAATCTCTCCTGGATGACAGACGAAACCAAGACACGCGCGAAAGACAAACTCTCCAAAATTGGTACAAAAATTGGCTACCCCGATGTTTGGCGTGATTACTCGGCGTTAACCGTGTCCGCTGACGATCTCTTTGGAAATGTTTATCGATCAAATATTGTGGAACACCAGCGAAACATTAACCACCTGGGGCAACCTATTGATCGGGACGAGTGGGGAATGACACCGCAGACGGTCAACGCATATTACAGTCCAACTAAAAATGAAATCGTTTTCCCAGCAGCAATTTTACAAGCGCCTTTCTTCAGCATGGACGCTCCCGACGCATTGAATTACGGTGGGATTGGTGCGGTAATTGGACATGAAATCAGCCATGCGTTTGATGATCAAGGGAGTCGCTATGATGGCGATGGAAATCTCAACAATTGGTGGTCTGAAAAGGACCAAGAGGCGTTTAGCAAATTAACGCAACAACTGATAAATCAATACGCCGCCTACGAACCGCTTAACGGAAAAAATGTAAACGGCAAATTGACTTTGGGTGAAAACATTGCCGATTTATCCGGTCTCACTATTGCCTACAAAGCCTTTAATATTGCCAGTCAGGGCAAGCCGGAAGTGCTTGTTGCGGGATGGAATGGCGATCAATTATTTTTCGTGGGCTGGAGTCGGGTGTGGCAGCGGAAATACCGGGATAAAGAAATGATCAAGCGATTGTTAACGGATTCGCATTCACCATCCAAGTACCGTGCCAATGGCCCGGTTACGAACATCGATGCGTTTTATAAAGCATTCGGGGTCAAACCTGGCGATGGGCTTTTCAAACCTGAAGCGGAACGAATTACGATTTGGTAGTCTGAGACTTACGTCCAACCCAGCGTTTTTTCAAGACGCTCTTCTGTGCCATTGTTGGCAATCGGCTAATCGCAATCGGCTAATCGCAGAAGGGCTTTCTTGAGCGCTGACGCAGCCGGGGTATAATGGTCTACGTATGCTGCAAGTTCATTGCGGAAGCGATGCGCTGATATCCAGTTGCAAGCCGGCTAGTGATTTGTCGGTCCTAAATTGGGATTGCTTGATTTGCATAACAAACGCTCTCTTTCTGAACCAATATGGTCCGTTGGCTACTGAGTTTTGTTACCATGGGATGGCCACACTCGCAACCAGCACGTCTGAGCCAATTTTGAACGACGAACTACCTATTCTAAAAACGGGGTTACCCGCGCAAAACCGGGTTGCTAAATGGCGGTCCCTTTTCGTGCACGCCTGTCGGGTTGGTATGTTCATCGGAATTCTCTTGCTGATTCGAAACCAGAATAACGCATTAATAGAAAATCAAACGGACGCTTCCGCCCTCAACGTCATCGACGTAGAGGACATTCGAACGGTATTCCCTGATGCGGCGGTGATCACGTCTTGGGGACCTTCCAGTAAGGATCGGGAGGTTTTGTCCGTGCAGGAGGAACAAATTGGTACGTTGCTTCGAACCTCGCCTATTGGAAATACTGCAATTGGATATTTAGGCCCCACCAATTTGATGGTCGTCCTTTCGGCGGATGATAGAATTTTGGACATCCAGATTTTGAACAGCGCGGACACTGTCGAACACGTCAGGGCTGTAGCGGATTCAAAAGAATTTTTTAAGTCATATCGAGGCTTAGAATGGAGTTTCCCTGACCTCTGGCCGGAGATTGATACGGTTTCTGGTGCGACTCTCACGAGTTATGCAGTCAAACAGGCGGTTCAAGCAAGGGCAGGTTCTCAGCTCAATCTTTCAAAATTCCCTGACCAAATCCAAAGTTCTGAATTAACGACGTTCTATGCGGACAACTCGAAATTATGGATCGCGAATACTTCCGGCGATCCGAACATAGAGTTCGGATCAGTCTACGACAGTGGCAACGCGACTGTGGGGTATTATCTTCGTTCTTCGCCAACGGCCAATTCACTCTCAGGTTATCAAGGACCCACAGACACGTTGGTTGCGTTTGATTCAGAGTTCCGTTTCCTCGGCTCCCTGATTCGCGCTAGCTACGACAATCAACCTTATGTTGGGTACGTAAAAGAAGATTCTTATCTAGATGAACTCCTATTTGGAAAAAAGATCGACGAGATTGCCGAATTTAGTGAAAGCGAATACGAAGGGGTTTCAGGCGCAACCATGACCAGCCTAAATGTCTTATCTGGCATCCGGACTACCGTCAAACACCTTCAAAAATATGAAGCTCGAACTGCTAAAAATAAAAACTGGACCTGGCTTATCACAGAGTGCCTCACTGCGTTGCTTTGTTTGGCTGGCGTTTATTTTTCTTTTGCTGGTATAAGCCGCAGTCGCAGGTGGCGTTTCGTTTTTCAATCAGTTTTGATTATTTATCTTGGGTTTATCGCGGGTGAAATTTTATCTCAAGCCGTGATGGTTGGATGGGCGCAAAATGGCTTACCTTTGACGAACGCACCCGGGATGGTTTTTCTCTGTCTCTCCGCCCTAGCAGTTCCAGTCATTTCAAAGCACAATTCCTACTGCGATCAAATTTGCCCTTTTGGCGCACTCCAACAGTTGTCGATGAAATCGGGCATTAGGAAGGTTAAGCTAACCAATCGAGTTCGGCGAGGATTGAAACTGATACCTGCCGCATTGCTTCTAATGGTTTTGTTCTCAGCGTCTAATCATCTCGAAGTTAATCTTGCATCCATTGAACCCTTTGACGCATTTTCGTTTCGGATTGCCGGTTGGCT
>JAALLA010000137.1:1588-11960 GCA_011087765.1 Pirellulaceae bacterium | reverse complement strand
AAAGTAAACACGCAAACTCATTTCGCTCCAGTTTCGTACGGCTGTTCTCGCAAATTCTTGTTCTCCCCAATCCTTGTTCTCGACCTTCCCATCGATGAATTGAACGGATTTCCCCAATTGCTTAGTACAGAAACAGCCAATCGAAGACAAGGCGTATTCGCGTTCAAGCCACAGCAAAACCCAAGGAATATCAAATCGATCCAAGTATTTTACAAGGTGACCGCATGCTTGACCCAGGAAAACAACGCGTTTTATACCCCCGAGAAAATCAATCCCTGCTAGGCCGCGTTAGAAAGCCGTTTCATTCGTTTCAATTCGATTGAATCCGTTTCGACCCAGTCATTGTGCTTTAAAAATTCTAAAAAACACATCGCATCTTGAGCCGCTCGGCGGGAAATACCGTCGTCATCATGGAGTACAAAAGCATGAAACGCGACTTCCGCACGCTTTTCAAGCTTGTTGAGCGTTAGCGGCAAGAGACGCTTCAATTCATGCCATCGCTTCTGCTGCCTCAGGGAATTTTCCTGACCTGAATCATCCGCCTCGTGCAAAAGCAATTCATCCCAATGAGCTGGATTTAGATTGAGTACCCTCGGCGCATCTTCGGGCGCATTGATTACATTTTCCTGCAACTCACGACTGCTAAACAAACGACTCATGGCCCATCCAATCGCCACGCCCGATTGGGAATTCGTTAATTCGAGCGCCGATTTTCTCAATTTCCTCAGATTGATCAATCTCGTATTTGACATGAAACGCTTCCAATTGATTCAATGCACAACGGATAAAATAACTGTCTGGAGAGATCGCAGCTGGCTAGATTGCGGCACTTGCCCAGCCAAGTTCCCTATCCAATCCGAGAAAACAATCCGCAAAAATAGACCGCAAGGTAAAACGAATCCCGCTCACGTCTGACATGCGTGCTGAATGATAACCGATTGGCAGCCGTCGGGAAGTAGGATTTTCAGCAACCCGAAAAAAAATCCAGCCAGCGTTCAATCGATAGCTACAGGTAGACAATTGCTTGATAGCTAAAAAGGAATGTCTACTTTGTGCCAATATCTATGCCACTCCTTAGGCCATTAATTCCCGAATTGGCTCAGTATCCTGAACACCAACGAGACGTTGATCGAGTCCGCCATAGAAATAGGCCAGTGCATTCGGGTCTAGCCCGAGTTGATGGAGAATGGTCGCATGGATTCTTTTCACATGCATTCGATCCTCGACCGCGGTTGCACCCAGTTCATCCGTCTTGCCAAGACTGACGCCGCCTTTGATACCGCCGCCGGCCATCCACATCGTAAACCCGTAGGCATTGTGGTCACGGCCCGAACCTTTGGCATACTCCGCCGTCGGTTGACGCCCAAACTCTCCCCCCCAAACAACAAGTGTTTCGTCGAGGAGGCCTCGGTCTTTAAGATCTTTTAGAAGCGCAGCAATGGGTTGGTCCGTTTCCGCTGCGTGCAAATTATGATTGACCTCGAGATCGCCGTGAGCGTCCCAATTGTCGTCATTGTGAGCTCCCCCCGAATACACTTGTACAAAACGAACACCTCGCTCGACCAATCGCCGGGCCATCACACATTGGCGACCAAAGTAATTCGTCGGTTCTTTCCCGATCCCGTAGGCATCGAGGGTCGATTGAGTTTCAGTACCCAAGTCTACCGCCTCCGGTGCAGTGCTCTGCATTTTGTAAGCCAGTTCGTAACTCGCAATTCGGGCTGCTAATTCACTGTTTCCACCACGAGCCGATTCATGAGTCTCATTTTGTTTCAACAAAGAATCCAACAGCTTTCGTTGAGCTCCATCGGTCATTCGCTCGGGACGCTTAAGATCCAAGATTGGCGTTCCCTCGCTCCGGACAACACAACCTTGGTAAGTCGCCGGCATGTAGCCACTGGTCCAGTTAGTCGGCCCACTAATTGGGCCACCTTTGTCGTCAAGCATCACGACAAACCCGGGAAGATTTTCGTTCTCACTCCCGAGGCCATAATTAACCCACGAACCGAGACAGGGATTACCGCTTTGTATTTTGCCCGAATTCATCTGCAACATCGCCGACCCGTGAATGGGGGAATCCGCGGTCATGCTATGAACAAAGGCGATGTCATCCACACACTTTCCGACATTAGGAAACAGGTCCGAGACCCATTTACCACATTCGCCATACTGTTTGAATTTCCATCGCGGCTCAACAACCCGACCTTGATTACGATGCCCTCCGCGACCAAACGTTTTGACTTCGATTGTCTTGCCATCCATGCCGTACATTTTGGGCTTGTAATCGAAAGTATCGATATGACTTGGGCCACCATACATGAATAGAAAAATCACTGACTTTGCTTTGGGCGCAAAGTGAGGTTTTTTTGCCGCCAGAGGATTCACCCAATCCGTTCCATCCGCCCGAACATCCTGGGCTGCCAGAAAATTACGATCCAACAATCCAGATAAAGCCAAACCGGCAAACCCGCCACCCGCTTGCCACATAAACTCGCGACGTGTTTTTCCACAAAAATTTCGATTCATTATTTTCATTCCGTAAAAGGCAATCCATCGAAAGCCGTTCAACTGTTGCTAACGTTAAATTCTCATCCAATCAATCAATGTACGCGAATTCGTTCAGATTGATCGCCAACAAGCAGTAATACTGCAAAGCCTGTTGAGGTGTCGCATCTTCATGGTCAATCCACGACTGAATCAAATCGACACCCTCCTGTACTTCTTGCTTACTCGAAGGACGCTGGGTAACTTTCTGAAGAATCGATTCAACCTGTGCCGCTCGATCTCCAGGAAACTCTTTTTCAGTCGCCGCCGCAAACTTTACCGCCTGCTGATTGGTAAAGTCACTATTCATCATCCCGAGTGCCTGCGTTGGCTGTGTCGTGATAAAACGCACAGGACACGTGCTATCGGTTGGTGCCGAATCGTTTGTGGTGAGGATCGGCAATCCCAGCGATCGTTTGATGTGGACGTAAATACTTCGCCGGCGACGGTCTTCATCGCTTGAGTTACCCCAACCCGATCCCGGCCGGGACTGACCCGCCAAAACTTCTCGAGGCATCACAGGGTAAATACTTGGCCCATACATTTTCTCTAAATTCAATTCGCCGGACACCGCAAGAATCGAGTCGCGAATTTCCTCGGCCGTCAGACGCCGCAAATCAAACCGCCAGAGCAAATCATTCGCTGGATCTTTTTCATAACCCTCAGCACTAAACTGGCTCGACATTTGATAGGTCTTAGACATCAAAATCAGGCGGTGCATGGCTTTCATGCTCCACCCCTGTTTCACAAATTCCGTTGCCAACCAATCCAGTAACTGAGGGTGGGTTGGCTTCGCCCCCTGAAATCCAAAGTCACTGCTCGTTCTGACGATGCCTCGCCCAAAATGATATTGCCAGATACGATTAGCCATCACCCGCGCCGTCAGTGGATTCTCACCCCCTGTCAGCCATTCAGCGAACGCCAACCGCCGCCCCGTGCTTTCGCCATGTGCTGGCAATTCAATTTCAGGCGGAGGAGGAGAAAGCACAGAAATAAACCCCGGCTCAATCGCTGGACCTTTGACGTTGGGATTGCCACGAATCCGAATAAAACTAGGCAGTGGCTGAGTGCCAGATTCTTTGACCGATAAAATATTGATAGACCCCGGAGGGTTTTTGAGCAGGTTCCCGCGATTTCTCAACAAGTCGCGAAACTCGTTGAATTGCTTTTTCGTAATTTGCTTGCCGATCCTTTTTTTCATGATGGGAAGCTTGTTCATCTCGAACTGAAAATCCTCGTGTTCAACCGATTCAAAATCGGGCTTCGCAAGGGCGGCAATCGCCTCGATCTTCTCATCGACCTTCTTCATTTCCCGTTCGTAATTGGCCGTCATTTCTTCGGTCGCCTCGCCCGGCACAATCCGCACCGAAGCATCCAAAACAGAATCGTGCCCCCGCACTCCGTAGTGACGGATATTTTCGAAAAACGAAACCATCTTGTAGTAATCCGCCTGTGGAATTGGATCAATTTTGTGATCGTGGCACCTGGCGCAATTGACAGTCAAACCCAGCATGGTCTGCGAGGTCGTGGCAACAATGTCGTCCAGGTCATCGTACTTCGCCTTCAAACGATCGACCGGCTCATCATCCCACTGGCCCAAACGAAAATACCCTGTCGCCGCGATCGACGATTGGGTCGGGTTTTCTATTTCATCACCCGCAAGCTGCTCGAGCAAAAATTGATCATAGGGCTTGTCTTCATTAAACGATCGAATCACATAGTCGCGATACCGCCAAACAAATGGTTTTGCTCCATCTCGCTCAAAACTGTTTGTTTCCGCATACCGTACGAGATCGAGCCAATGCCGACCCCATTTTTCTCCATAATGCGGCGAAGCTAATAGCTCCTCAATCAACTGGGCATAAGCCTGCGGGTCTTCGTTATTAGCAAACGCCTCCACTTGGGCAGGCGTAGGCGGTAAACCCAGCAAATCATAATGCACACGTCTCACCAAAGCTCGCCGAGTTGCCGGCGAAGCCGGAGTGAGACTGGATGATTCCAATTTGGCCAATACAAAATTATCAATTTCATTATTTGGCCAGCTTTTATTATTGACGGCAGGAACCTTTGGAACTGCGACGGGAAGAAACGACCACCACTTTTTAGACTCAGCGTTCACCTGCGGAACAGAAGACTCCAAATTTGCCGTCAAATCTCTCTCGTCCTTCGGATCAATCGGCAACCCCATTCTCACCCACTGAGTAAGGACGTTAATCTTTTCATCAGATAACTTCCCACTGGGAGGCATCTCGTAAAGTTGGTAATGAATCACCTTGAGAATCAAACTCTCCGAAGGATCATCCGCATTGACGGCGGGGCCTGAATCTCCACCTCGCAAAATCGACGCCCTGGAAGTCAATGCCAACGAACCTCCCAGATCCTCTGGATCATCTGCATGACACTCAAAACAGTTTTGCTCAAGGATTGGCTTGACCTGGACGTTGTAAAACTCGATCGCCTTTATTTGGGCAGGTGTTAATTTTACATCTCCGTCTTCCTGGGCGTGACCACGCGACATACCCCACCCCAACACAAACCCCAAACCAATTGACAGTGAAATCAACCAGTGAACTCCGGATCGCATTTTACTCGTTCTCGAAAACAAGGCTCTACCTCGGGTTAAATCTATCTGTGCTCGCACTCACTCAAAATTCACTGGGAACGATCAGCCACACGAGGCAATCCTGAATTTAGGCGATGCCATCCGATGCTGACATACAGCAATCTGTTACAACTCGCCAACAATAAGCCCGTGAGCCGAGCCTCATCCGGCAATAATTACAATTCCGAAACACAGATCGTGGACAATAATTTCTGGTTGCACATTCCCAAGCCACTAGTCTAAAACCCCAGCGAACAAGAATCAAATCCCCCACCACAATCCTGCCTCAACCGGCGATCCAATCGAACGAATCTTCCATCCACGCCGTAGTTGCGCAAAAACGGTCAATTCCTGAGCGAGTAGGCATTGAGTCCGAGCACCACTTCGTTTATCGGTGAGATGCCCGACCGAATTGGTGGGAAATTGCTCGGCGGATCGAAGCAATTCCACGCGGGAAAGGGGGCAACCTGCGGCAAACGCATGGAAAATAAGAATTAAGAGTTTCCAACGAGATTGTTGCAACCTATGAATTACGATTTTTACGAATTCGCTCGCTGTATTTCTTTAACAATTTGCGTTCGCGTCCAGTAAGGCTCTCCTCGCCCTGCTCGCTTATCTTGGCCAATATTTTATCGGCATCGAGCTGGAGCTTCTGATCGATCGTATCGGGATCGTGCAGCTTCAGTTTCGTCCGCGAACGCTTCCATTTAGCGAATCCGTCCCAATGAAATCTGGCAAAACTCCACTGGAGTTTGAAATAGAGATATCCAAAAGCCGCGCCTACAAAGTGAGCTTCCCAGGCGATCGCACTTGTAGGATTTAACGCAGTCAATAAATTTCCACCCAGCAATAGCACTCCAAGCACCCAGGCCGGCATTGGCAGGATCCCCATCAGCAAAATTGTCTCTCGCGGGTACATAAAGATAAACAGTACGACAACCGCCGAGACAGCACCCGAAGCGCCCATTAACGAAGCGACTCCAGAATCAAACGCCAAGTACAAGACTAGCCAACCAAGTCCTGAGACGAGAATGGAGGCAAAATAAAACTTTGTAAATTCGCTTCGTCCAAGCCGTTGCTCTACCGGCCGACCTAAAAACCAGAGGGTGATCATATTCCCGGCGATATGCCAAATGCCATCACGACTGCCAATCGGGGCGTGCACAAATCCGTAGGTAATGTAAGACCAGAGGAAATACAAACGATTCGTACTTAAACTCAGCCAAGTATCGAGAGAAGGTATCGCACCTTCTGCTTGCGCACCTCCCTGAGTAAACATACTAAGCACCCACACAATCACGTTGGCAACAACGAGACTGGTAACCACTGACTGCTGGCCAAACTGAAATCCCGGGACGCCGCTCCGCGGTTCCTGATAATCTCGATTGTAGTCTCTACTCTCAAAACCCATAGTTGACCAACGCTCTCGTGACTTTGAACTTTTAACAGTGTGGGAAAAAATGGTATCGGAAGGACAAGCTGATAACGCCTTGAATTGACGGCAACCTGAAGTAAGCATGATACCGATTCGGGGATGAAACGCACTATGCCATCCTGAATCGCAAAACATCTACAAAAAAAGCGTCCCGAAGGACGCTAGTCGATTTCTTCAACATCGCCGAGAAATGGCGCTGGAGTAGAGAATTATTTCTTCGCAAAAGCCTCTCGCGACAAAGCAACCGCTAACTTTCGAAGCTCCTGATAAGCAGATGCAATCCTAGATTCGAGCGAACTAATGGTCTGTTTCAGACTATCCACCTCCTTGGTCTTACTCTGCGCTAAAGTGGAGATAACGTCGTAATCCTTTGTAAGATTCGCCTTATCTTCATCATTTTCAGCAATCAGTCTCGCTCGCTCTTGCTCCTGTTTGCCAGCCTCATCCAACAACTTCTGCTGGGTTACTTTGTTGTTTTCATACTGCTGAATTGATTCCGCCAGCCGCTTGGTCTGAAGTTTCAATTTCGCAAACTCAAATGGATAGTCTCGTTTTTGCCTAATGTAGACCCGACCGAGTTCTTTGACTTCCTCGTCGTCTTTGATATTAAAGCCGTCGTTCAGTCCCTTTTCGTCTGTAACCAGATCAACGAGAACTGTGTCTCCCTTACTGAAACTGATTGATCCACCATCTCCGTTTTTCAAGCTCTGCTCAACTGCGAATCCACTTTGATTGAACAAGCCATCGGTCGCTAAACTACCAACTCCGTCGACAACGTAGCCGCCATTCTTTTTGGAGTTCGCGGTGAATTCATATTTAATAAATATCTCTTGCGGATCTGGAGCGAAACGCTGTAGCGAAATATCTGTTCGACCTTGTGGATTTGCATCGATCCACTGCTGGATTGCACCCAATTCCAAACCGTCGAATGCGTATCGATCGATCAATTTTTCAAATTCAATTTCGTTAAAATAACCTTTAGAAACTTGGAATTCACCTCTTAGGAAATCTCGATAATCACTAATATTCAATTCCACATTCTCGTTTTCGAATGCAGCGGCGAGACCTTTGATCGATTCCGGTGCGTTCTCATTCTCTGCTTGATTAAGAATATAATTTTTAAATATATCTCTCCGATCGAGAGGCATTTTCTCAAACAACTTCCAACTTAGATTCGCCGCCTCGAATTGTTGATTGGAAACAACCGCTTCCTCGGAAAATGTGATTGAAGCGTTGTCTTCCGATTCGACACGCACGGTGCCGATATAGTAATTCTCTCCGTTTCTTTCACCATCCGCAAAGACGTAAAGCACAACGTCTGCTAACTTCTCATAACCATCCGCTCGGGGCGTTTTGAACGTATACTTCCGATTCGCTCCCTCTTTGGTAACGGTTCCGTCGGACCAAACTCGTCCTCGACCCAGCATCTCCCGAGACAAAACTCCGTCGATGTAGCGCAGGGAACCCTTGGTATAAGTTGCCGACTTGCTATCACCCGAAATCTGCATTTCCGCAGCCGCTTTGGAACTCTCTGCATCCTTTTCAGCTTTTTCAGCTTTGTCCATTGCCGCGTAACGCTTCTGCAATACGTCAGTCGCCTGAAGGACGGTAAACACGCCAACGCAATAAATCAAAACGACGAACGTGATGTCTACCCAATTCCAAGTCTTGGAAGCGAGGACAACAAACACGATCAAGAGAAGAAAACCAAACCCAATTATTCCCCAGGCGATCGTGGAATCCATGGCTGCGAGAATTGCGTAGTCGTTAATGCCCATTTACTTTAACCAGTCTTGCCGTTGAAATTTAATTGACGATGGGGGTCGGGTTCGCTGCCCCATTCAAGCATAAGGTGCATTCTCTACCTCAGCGCGGTTGGAGCGCGGAAATAGCCCAAATTGCATCATAAATTGGGCAAAATAGCCCGTCAAGTTTTGCTATCGTCGCTTTCGGGCGGTCTTCTCCCGTTTAGTCCCTGAGACACAATTGATCGTTATTAACGGAACAAACGCTCAAGTCAGATACGGCAAATCCCCGAAAATAAGTAAATACGGAAAAATCGGCATATTCAGACTCAGCGAAATATTCGTTGCGTTTTGAATCCGATTTGCTCAGTAAGCACGCTGGCAAACCCGAATCCCGTGCGGTTTGCCCGCTTTTTCAGGAGAGTTTTGTGACAATGGCCCCGATCAATCGAATCCTCATAGGCGTCATCTTTCTCAATTTATTGGTCGCCGTTGGCTGCCATCGCGGCTATTACCGACGACAGGCCGACGCAGAAGCGCAACGCCTGGTTCTCGAAAAAGCAGTCGATCCGAGATGGGACTCTGCTACCGGTTCGATCGCAATCAATCCCGCTTCGCGAATGTTCGACCCGTTTTCCGCCGACCATCCCCCCATTCCACCCGACGACGCGACCTCCCACCAATTGATGCATTACGTCGATGGCAAAGAAGGCTATCCGCGTTGGAATGCCAATGGAGATACGAACTACGTTGCAAATCCCGAGTGGCAAAAATATTTGAAAACCAACGAAGAGGGAAAACTCGTCCTCACGCTCGACGCGGCTTTTGAATTGGCCCTCCTGCATTCCACCGAATACCAAGAGGTCCGTGAAACCCTCTATCTGTCGGCGCTCGATGTCAGCCTCGACCGATTTGGATTTGACTCTCAACTTCTCTGGGGCGTTGATTCTTTTGGAGAGCTGACGCGTGGAAACACTTCACTTGACCGAAGCGGCAGTCTGGATCTCAACAAACTGGGAATCACAGGCACCAACTTTGCCGTTGGACTTGCCAATACGATCTTGTTTAACTTTGGCGGAAGCGACAGCCAGACTGCCTCTACGCTACTTGACTTTTCACTGATTCAGCCGCTGCTCCGAGGTGCCGGTCGCGCACGTGTTATGGAAGCCCTTACGCAATCTGAACGAACACTACTGGCGAATGTGCGGCAATTCGACCGATATCGACGGAACTTCTATCTCAACATCGCCCTCGGAAAAGCGATCAATGCTCGGCTTAGTCGAGGGGGTGGATTTCTTAACAACCCCGGCGATGCGGGAAATCAATTAGCTGGATTCACAGGACTACTACAGGATCAACAAACGATTAGGAACGCGGAATTCAACCTCATTCAACAAAGAGCCGTAGTAGAACGCTTTCGAGAACTTTTTCTGAGACAACAAATTACTCCTGATCAATTGACAACCACTGAATCTAGTTTCTATCGAGCACAAACAAGCTTACTCAGACAACAAGTAAACTACCAAAATTCGGTCGATCGATTCAAACGAACGCTTGGCCTTCCCCCGACGCTCGATATCGTGATTGATGACACCTACCTCGAGCCATTTGAGTTAATCAGCGATCAAATATTTGCACGGTTAAAAGAAACAACAAAGATCAGGGAACAGGCGGGTAATTTCCTTAACACCTTGGATGCAAAGTTTTACATGGATGTGCCTGACCCCACCCCCGACGATGAGGAAAACGTAAAAACCATTCAAATCGATTTCGATGACCCAGATAATGAAGAACTTTGGCCGACGAACTTGGCTGATCTTGTAGAGGATTTAACTCCAATTCTCGAAACTGCGCAGCAACAAATTAATTCAATTATCAATGACGATATAAAACTAATCGAAGCAGATATTGTGAAACTCAATGAGGCCACCCCGCGTCGAATTGAATATTTAGAAAGGTTTCAAGAAGCGGTTCGCACTAATAGAATCGAAACGCCTATTGAAAAAGACAGTGATATATTCGACCTGAAGTTACTCAAACAAGCAG
>JAALLA010000137.1:0-1488 GCA_011087765.1 Pirellulaceae bacterium | reverse complement strand
TTTACTTCAAGCAAGTGCACGAGGAAACTCAATCGAACTGATTGATGTCAGCATCAACTCGGAGGAAGCAACCCAAATCGCTCGCTGTATGCGACGCGACTGGATGAACGCTCGTGCCAGCCTCGTCGATAGCTGGCGGAATATCGAATTCGTAGCAAACCGTTTAGAAGCTCAAGTTGACCTTGTATTTGATGGTGACATCCGAACGCGACCGGACGCCAGCAACCCCTTTAAGCTTCGATACGACACCGGGAATTTGCGAGCGGGGTTCCGGTTCGATGCACCAATTGTTCGTCTGTCAGAACGAAACAGCTACCGCAATGCTTTGATAAATTACCAACAATCAAAACGCCGCTTCTACGAATTCGAAGATAGCATCTCGAGAAATCTTCGGGCTACCGAACGCGCCCTCATTCAAAACAAGACTCAATTTGAATTTAATCGACTTGCTCTAAAAGCAAGTCTCGAAACTGTTGAATTCAACAACCTCAACCTCGACGCCCCTGCTCAACCTAATCGAAGCTCGGTTGGTCTTTCAAGGGACATTACGCAGGGGATCAACAGTCTCACCCAGGCTCAAGACGGTCTTTTGTCAACTTGGCTTTTCTACCAAGTTGCAAGACGAAATCTCGACTTTGATATGGGGACGATGCTACTCGATGAAAATGGCCGCGGGATAGACCCAGGCCCAATCGACTCCATGATTGGACAACGCGCTGCCGAGGCACTCGGCATTGAAATCGACTGCCAATTTTGCGACGGAGTTGCGGCGCCAGGCTTTGTCGCACCGCCACTCGATTCAAGTGACCTTCCCTCCGTTGTTGACCCCCAACTCGACAACCAGCCTGCTGCTGGAGATGAGAATCAATCGTCTCGTAACGATTTCGTTGCCCCGAAATTGGGATCTAAAAACCCAACGCGACCTACAAGCGTCTTAACCGCAGCGGCACCTGAAAAAAATTCTCAAACTGTTTCTCAGCTTTTGACTGCAATGAGAAAAGACAAACCTTCTAGTCCTTTAAAAAAACTCGAAGAACCCCGTCACCCCGAATTGACTTCTCGGCAAAACGAAAAACAGAGGAACACGACCAGCCGAATTCCCCGCTCCTCGCAAACCTTAGACCCTGCAAACCTGTTTAAAACAGGGATTATTGTTGAACCACTGAACCAATCCGATGCGGATTCTCGCAATTCTCAAAAGCCTACGCCTTCCCCGAACAACCTCTCGGCCGGCAAGGTTTATGTGCCAAATGAGAAAATTCAGACCACGCAACTCGCACCTATTGAGGTTGTCGCAACGCAAATACTCCAACCTATTAAAGCTGCCAAGAACGACCGAAATACGAGCGTCGTTGTGAGAGCGTATCACAACCCCGTCGACGAACGCGAAAATCACGCTCGCTATGTTGACCTAAAAATGATCGCTATCCACAACCCTTCCCCAGCCAAGGCGATTGTGAAGGATGCCACACTTTCTGAACAAACCCA
>JAALLA010000136.1:3257-11979 GCA_011087765.1 Pirellulaceae bacterium | reverse complement strand
CCCCCCCCCCCCCCGCGTCTTCCTCCCCTCCTCCCCCCCCCCCCCCCTTCCGTCCCCCCTTGGCACCCCCCCCCCGCCGCCGTCCACTGGCCAGTTTAGTGAGTCAAACCCGATTGTCGCTCACATTCGTAACGACTTGGGTTTGATCGGAATGATCGCATACAAACTCATCATTGTTTCTATCGTGATGCTGATCGCCAACATCATTTCAATTTGGAAAATCAATACGTCGAGAAGTCTCCTCCACTTTGGAACGCTCGCCGTCTCAGGAGTTGTGTCCTACAGCATTCTGCTCATGATGAGTTATCAAGGTTGGTTTTAGAGTGTGACCCTGAGCGCCTTCTAGAAATTCCCTTCAGGTCGGCCGAGTAACTCTGCCCGCGAAATCGGTTGGTTAATTACAATAACATTCTGTGTTGTCAGTCAGTCGATTTGACCAAAAGATCATCAGATTGTGATGCCCTTTTGCTGCGAACGCTCAAGTAATCCCCCCGCCCTCACCCTTGTCTTGATATGCGTCAAACATTCGCACGGGTTGCAGGGGACGGTATCAAACCACTCAGTTCAACCACTAAATCTTCGCTCTTGCTCGCGGACAATCGCACCTAAAGACATAACCTCCCTTCCACCGCAATCAACGCGTATCAAGATGGACTGGCATCGGCGTGTCAAAATAGGCAGTCTCATTTTGAAGCAACCAATCTCAGTTTGATGCATTGATTTGCAGAAAACACCTGGAAAACCCCAGTTTGCTCTCTGGCACATTACTTGCTTGTTATCTCGTCGGAGGCAAAACCCTTTTCAGAAAATCTGGAGGTTGACCATGAAACGTCTTTATCGAATCTTCGTCACGAGTTTTGCATTACTGTCTTTAATCAGCATTGAATCCAGCGGAGCAAAAGCGCAAATCATTGGGATCGGCGACTTGGCTGGATCGCAATTTCGAAGTAGAGCTTCGTCAGTTTCCGGGGACGGAACCACCGTTATGGGTTATAGTTCTTCAAGCGATGGCCAAGAAGCCATTAAATGGACCGATGCTGGCGGACTTTTGGGACTGGGCGATATTCCAGGTGGCCGCTTCCTTAGTCAAAGCATGTCAGCTTCTCAAGACGGTTCTTTAATCGTCGGAATGGGAACGATTGAACAACAAGAAGCCACGCGTTGGAATAGTTCCGGAATGACGCGCCTAGGCAGTCTGATACTCGATGGATATAGCGCCGCGCACGGTGTTTCAGACAATGGCTCGGTCATCGTTGGTCAGGCGCAAGGCAACTATGGATTTGAGGCAATGCATTGGAATGCGACCGATGGAATGGTCGGTATCGGTGACTTAAGAGGTCCAGGAACTGACACTTTTAGTGCGGCGTTGGCAGTTTCATCTGACGGCTCAACGATCGTTGGCCACGGCTTTAGCGACGATGGGATTGAGGCATTCCGCTGGACCAGCGGAGGTGGGATGGTCGGTTTGGGTGACCTGACGGGTGGGGCATTTGAAAGTAGGGCTACGACTATCTCGGGGGATGGAAATGTGATTGCCGGTTACGGCCAAAGCGCAAACGGCCGAGAAGCGTTCCGCTGGACGGACGGCGCCGGTATGGTAGGTCTCGGCGATCTCACTGGCGGCGGATTTTCAAGTAGTGTTTACGGAATGTCCTTAGATGGAGACTTATTAGTCGGCTCTAGCATATCTTCGTTAGGAAGTGAAGCATTTCTCTGGACGGCGACCGATGGTATGGAATCTCTATATAACAAATTGCAATCAGAGGGCCATGACTTATCGCACTGGACTAATCTGATTTCGGCAACGGGAGTTTCGGACGATGGCTTAACCATCGTTGGTTATGGCACCAATACTAGCGGTGATGAAGAGGGGTTTGTCGCTCGATTCTCTGCAGTGCCAGAACCGAATTCGGTTGCATTTTTAGCCATAGCACTTACGGGCTCGCTTTTGTTTCGCCGCCGCAGAAAATCCGAGCCAACCGGAACGACGGTCGGAACATAGAATAATTTGCATCACACTTCGTTCATCCGTCACAAAGACTGGACAACACCTTCCGCAAACAGTTGCGGAAGGAACTGGTGGAAAGGAACTGCAACTGTCGCACGGAGTAGGCCAACAATCCGAAAACAAAAAACGCAAACAGCCGATTCGATTTATCTGTTAAGCGAGATCACATTCCCCGCTCTCAACGAGACGCTATTGATTTGGCAATTGAATAGCCAGGTTTTCAGATATCAAACCACAACGTTTCAGTTCGTCCAGCAGAATCTGGGTACGGTTGGGAAACCAATTTTCGAGCGTCCATTTTTTTTGCTCTTGCCAACCCAACATCAGCGCCTCGGAGGAATCGGCGTGAACATCACCCCAACGCGCTAATTCAGCGACTAGCACTGGCTCGACCTCGTTGATCAAGTCTCTATACCTCTGCTCACATGCTGCAGGGCCAAGCACGCCGTCTCGACCACACAACTTTTTTCCTCTGGCGGTAAATCTATTCTGAAATTCTTCGCTTTTCATCAGTCGTTGAAATAAGTATGCGAATGACCCTTGTCGCGCAAAATCACTGATTGGCAGCGGAAACTCCACTGAATCGTTTTTCCAACCAGAAGCAAATGTCGCATCTGCACGGTCAATCATAAATTTGAGTTTCGCATTCCTACCACGCCTGTAATAGGCTCTTAGGTTGTTGCCGTCGTTTAAGGCCCAATCTTCGGCTCCTGCGTACATCAAAATCAGGCAATAATCAATTAAATCATCGATGTCGACAAGCTTCGAGATGGCTGCAAATTGAGCCGGCTGGTTTAGATCCGCGCTCGCAAGCTGTGAGATCTCATCCCACATCTCCTCTCCCGAACCATTGGTTTCGATCCGCCCACCAATTCCCCGGATCGTAACGTAGTAATCTTCAGCTTCCCCCAATTGATGTGCTAGAAATTCGTCGTCCGGACGCTCCAGTAAATTATAGATTCCCCAATACAGCCCGTTGACGCACACGTGAACAAACCGTCCTCTTGCTGCCAGCCTGCCCATTTCCAAGGCTGTTCGCCGCGTCCATTGATCACGCATGTACTGAGCCCTGGACCGAACAGCAACCTGCGGTGAAAGCCATGAATCACTGGCCGACCGCAGCACAAGGCTTGAACCTCGATCTTGTCCCGGGATTGCGTTGACGTTGTATCCCAAACTTTCCCAGAAACGAATGGTCGCATCCCATTCCGCTCTACTCATCCCAGTACTGGCACCGAATCGACCGGACCGGGCATTAATGGTCACGGAATCCTCCGAGGTAAACCACGCCTCGCCGCCAAGCGAGGCCGTGCTACTGAGATTTGAGTGCACCACATGGCCACGTGGAGTTGGAAAAGGAGTTAAATCTCGCGCCAGATTTATCCCTCGTTGATCAATCGTCCAGAGATACTTTCCCTCGCGGTCACCATACTCACCACAAATTACTCCCTCAAACCGACCAGTGGTCCGAGACTGCAAACCGTGAGTCTCATCGATCAAGACGCCTTCATTCTCAAGCAGCTCTCTGGCTGGCCCACTTAACGAGCCCGTACCGTAGTTCGCCCCATCTACTTCCAACGTTTCAAAAATTGGCTGTTTCAGAACAGACATACCGTAACGCGATCGAAAACTAAGTCGGAACGAATGCTTTTTCCAACCAGGATGTCTGCTTTCTTCTCCAGTGATTCGAAGTCCGCAAGACGCCTGAAACCCCTCCTCACCCTGATGAGGCAAAAACTCCATCACTCCGGGAATCTCCCACTCGCCACCGCGCAGTAATGATTGGGAATAAATCCCATTCACACCAAAGAGAGATTCAATGGGCGCGACCACGGAAACGATCGGAAGCTTTGTAAGTGCAGACTTTATACCTCGCTCGCGCGATTCAATTATTTGCGGGTTCATTTCATAATCAGCCGCGAGACCATTCCATGCACTTGGAAATCCAGCGGGACTCGAAGATTGAGAAACCAGATCATCAGTCTTAAGGAAGCTTCGAATGAGCACAGGCGATGCAACCAGCCTCTCACCAAAAGCTCGCGCTCGAATCACTGAAGTACCACGAATCCCCATCGACTGAGTGTAGAGTTCACCGTTCTGCTCCGTAGGCACGCTTCCATCGAGGGTGTATCGAATCAAAGCATTTGGAGTTTCACATCGCAAAGAAACCGTAAAATCGTCGTCGAAAAGGCGAGACCCTTCAGAACAAATCACGGGACCAACGAACCCATTAGCGATCTCAGAATTTGATTGAAGCGGCGTCGGTCGAACGAAGACACGTGGTTCACCCTCCGCGCCCGCATACGTTACACCATGAGACGCGTCCGGAACACCAAGTGAAACGGTTTGCTCGATGGTTACTCCATCCGGCCTCACTAAAATTATCGAATCTCTTTTAGATGAAATTCGAAAGTTAGTATGAATTTCATTCTCATCGTAGTAATCAAGCCCGGATGCGAAAATAATCACACGTTCATCCGGCAACAAAACCAGCTTGGGAATCTCCCATTTACCACGCTTTTTTTCGCTTGTTTTGTCGGACAGAAACCAGCCACTGGCGTCCAACGGGCGGTCGCCAGAATTCCATAATTCGATCCAATCCGGACATTTTCCATCGCCATCCACTACCTCACCTGCATTGGACGGTTGCACCTCTGCAATGACCAGCGCCGCCGGTTTGTTTGCCAGCGAGGCGGTATCGACTGGAAGCTCAATCTGCTCAGGACGGGAACGAAATCCTCGACCTAAAACTCTGGTTTCGCTACCAACTCGTTCCTGAGCTGCTTTTTTCAGATCAGCGATCCGGTTTTCGATTACCGAAGAATCTAAAACTGGCGGGTCAAAGTAATTCTTGACGAGCGTCCGGACACCCAACAACTCACCAACGGCAACCATTATTAAAGCGGTTAGTAGATAAGCCCCAAGCCGTTTACGAATCAAGCCAGACCGCCGCTCGCGCGCAGCTTTCCGAACCAACCCGGAACTGTCTCCATCAGAGGGGGATTCATCTTCGCTCATCGACTAACTAATTCTTCATCTACATAGTAATAATTGGTAATTCAACGACGGCTCATTCCTGCCCGCGTCTTCCATCATTGTATTTTGAGACACCGCGGCCATTGTTAAACATCTGACAAAAACGGTCAATCTCGGATTTTTCAATCACGTTATTGGCGTTGTAATCCATATGCCCAACGTACATCGTGACTTTTCCCGGCGGTAATTCGTCGACGGTCAAATCGCCATCACCGTTGGTGTCCATGTCGCGAACATTAGCAAACATTTCATTGAGAAAAATCCCGGGCCGTGTGCCAAGATTTGTGTTTGATCTGCCGTAGATGTGATACTCCTGAGTCACCTCGATACAGAAAGTCTCCGCGTCATCGCAAACGGTATAAGTTAAAAATGCGACTAGCGGCGCAGACTGATCCTTAAAAGTTGCCTCAATCAAAAACTGCCTGGGATCAACGTCAGCATCCTCTTTGACTTCTGCACTCGTTAGTGTTTGCTGATCGAGGATAACGTTGCCCTCCGTCTTCAGTTCCAGCTTCACCTTCCCCGCTCGATTATTCCAATGGACCTTGTAAAGCGGATCAAGGTAAACCCCGAGGTACAGATCCCCCTTACCGGTGTTGAATAATCGAGGGGTCCCCTCTACTCGAAGTTTAGCAAAAAAGGGATTGTCGTCATCCGGCACATGCTGGACTTCCAACGGCCTCATTCTGCCCGGCAGTTGAATGCGCGGCACGACCCCACTGGCAATCTTTCGCGGCTCTGGAGTGAAGGCGGTCGGTAGATCCTCCACTTTGGTAATCCTCTCTACCTTTCCAACCAACTCTTCCAAATCGGATCGCAGCGTTTGGGGATTAGCCCAGAATCGTTTACGGACGATTTTACCATCGGGATCAAGAATAAAACCACCGTTAGGTGCTCCGCCAAAAGCATTTTCAACCTTGTGATCCATCGTGTCGCAGATCCATGGAATCTCGGTTTGGAATCGCTCTTTGGCGTGGGCGATGTGCTTCAAGCGTTCCTCAATATCCAACGCCGACACAAAGTTGTTAACTTCCGGGTGTTCGACAGCTTTGTAAACATAAAAGAACTGAACACCCTTGTCGCGATAATCACGAAATACGGTCTCCAGACTGGAGACGTTACGAAGAAACGGCGGTCAGGTCAGACAACCGAAATTGACAACCGTATACTTCCCTTTTAACGATGAAAAATCAAATTCATCGCCGTTTTCATCAAATGCAATCAGATCGCCAATCGGTTCGCCAACCAACGGTTTTCGTTTTGAAAAGCGAAGATTAAACTCATCCGCAAACTCCACCGGAGCCGCCGTTGCCTGAGCCATTAATGCTTTAACCGCGTCGCGACGCCTGCCAAACTCTTCCGCTGATATCGAACCATTCTGATCGACATCCAACTTTTCCATGAGCTGATCAAACTGTTTAAACGCCGGCAGTTTCGCAACCACATAACTTTTAAATTCCGGCGTCGACAACGCTCCGTCGCCATCCGTATCAGCTTCATTAAATCTCGCCGACGCGTCACCTCTCTCTTGGCCAATCGCCCAGGTTCCAACCAAAAAAAGAGTAGCCGCAAGGATGAACTTCAAAGATTTGACCATACTACCTAACCAGTGAAGAAATGAGAAAGAGAAATTGACGATCCTTCGTCACTTCGCAGACGCCGTTGCATACACTGCGATGACTAGACCCAAATTTGAACCTTCCGCTGGAAAGTTGTCAAATTTATGAGTTGAATCGTTCGCAGCTATGACTGGCGAGAAAGCACCAATGAAAGAAGTTACCGAAAACCAATCGGCCAAACTCAGCTAAATTGCTTGGCCCTAAAATCACGAAACCCAGTCTTCAGGAGTCCTATAAGTCAAATCGCCAATCCAACATTTGACTATCACATTGCTTAAACAAATGCCTCCCGAACTAGTGCTTGGGCATACCCTCAGAAGTTTGCTGACGTCGTTTACGAACCGTCAACTGAATTCGGTTTACCCCCGGTTCAACCACGAACTCTAATCCGGAAGTTCGGTAATCGCCGTGAGCCTGATCGATCAGGTGACCGTGATCATGATTGATTTGGTCATTCAACTTCTCGGTCAAATAATTACCAGAGATTTGCAGGATTGCAATTTGCTGATTGCCCGCCACCGCTCCGTCATTCTCGCTGTACGTTCCAACAGTAAACGTTCCATCACGGTTGATTTTTCCGCGAGCATTCACCTTGTGTTCGGCGCTGTAAAACTCAATATTACCAAACTTGAGCGGCGAGCCATCCTCAAACTCTACAATACCTTCGATGGCATGAGTCGGAATTTGATCAGAACCGCATCCAAGAATTTGGCTAAGTCCAATAAGAAACAGGACGGCAAGCCAATTGAATCTGAGGAACGCACAAACTTTTCTATCTCGAAAAAAAAACAATGGATTCAACCTTGCTGTTGTAGTCTGATTTACTCGATTGCAACCACACCGCCGTCGCGGCGATTACAAAGATTTCCGAGGCTGACCGTATCAATATCGTTAGCAACCGATCGAGTACTGCCATCAGCAAAAACAAAGTTGGTAACGCCAGGATGCCAACCGCCAAACCCGAGCACTGAGGATTCCGATTGCTGCTTGCTGGGTAAAATTGGCACACCGGGGCCACCAATTCTGGTGAACGCGGCTAAATCTTCGCCATTATAGATTGGGCCATTGTAGGGAATTTTATTTAGGTTCTCGGGAGTGACGTGAAGCTCACCCGCCAGCGCGGTGTTGCTTGAGCCATCGGTGATGCTCCCGTAATTAATTCGATCAATCCAATTTAATTGTCCGCTTGAATCTTCTTTGGCCTGAGACGAGATTAATACGCCAGTGCCATTGCCGCCGTAATAATAATCATTTGCAGATCCCGTTGAGCCCGGTGACAAGTCGCCATGATTACCGGCAAAATCCCCAGTCGCTCCACCGACAATTTTAATGAAAGCCCAACCTCCGCAACCACACGGCGCTGTCACGTACCACTCCTTCACTTCGGTTGGAACAATCGCATCAGTTACGGAGCGACGACTCGGACATAGAAAAATATCCAAAACTTGGTCGGTCGCTGAAATGTCGTGGTCTTCGTAGGATGTCGACAAATCCCATTTCTCATAAAAAGCCCGTTGCTCAATGAAAGGAAGAATGCGAACGAGCCATGACGGTTGATCGCCCCCTTTATCAAACGGAGCCTGAGCGTTCTTTTTGGGGTACAGACGTGCCGGGGGAAAGGCGCCATGAGCATCATGGAACATCGTGGTGGCGAGTCCTATTTGCCTCAGCTTGTTCATACACTGAGTTCTGCGTGCGGCCTCTCTTACGCTCTGGGCGGCAGGCAGAAGCATGCCAATCAGCACGCCAATGATCGCAATCACAACTAATAATTCGACGAGTGTAAACGCCGCACGGAATCGCTTGGGTTCGTACATCATAAAATCAACTGATTCGAGGGGGGAGTCATATAAAAGCCTGCGCATCTTACACAGTTTAAGTTTAGCACGTTTTTATCAATATGATCGCTCTCATTTTAATTCTTAGCAGATCTTCAGCCTTTCCACAAAGAAAAGCGTCATTACCCCCCTAATAGGCTATTTAGAGTTTCAAGAGTTGAACGATTAAGCCTCGTCTTAGCGGACGATGCAGGTGAATAACCAATTCCGTTGGGAAGTAC
>JAALLA010000136.1:0-3157 GCA_011087765.1 Pirellulaceae bacterium | reverse complement strand
GCATGCCACGATCTCTCAAATACATCGAGCGATGTACCGGTGCATCCCATAGAGGGGACGCCTGGTTTGGCTTCGTGGAAACCCCAAAGAACAGTCGGACGTTCTACTTCAATGGCAGGGCGTACGCCCGAGCGATTGGCGGCGCATTTCTGGTAATCACTTGAACACTGAAACCAGTTAAGAATATTGGATTTTTGAATTCAAAAGACGCGGATCGAATCGGCATTGGGCCGGTTCGGGTCGCATCCAAATAGCATCCAAATAGAATCGAAATCGAATCCGGTGCTGTCGAGGACTATCTCCAACACACAGAGCAGAACGAAATTAATCCCTTGGCTCTGACGATTGTCGATCCATTTTTGGAAACAAACCGAGAGCGTCTTCGGGATTACCTGAATGAGCCTCTCTACGAAGACAATCCCTAACGACTTAATGGGGGGGGGAAGTTATTAATTGATTAAATCGCCATTCAGCCCGACTCAATCATCGCAATCGCCCTATCATCGCCTCAACTCAATTGGCATTTCTGGAAGTTTAGATTTAACGATCCTCCTACTTCACCTTTGAATCGAAACAAAGCGTTTGCATCCGCCAAACCATTATGCGTACCTTTGACAACTGCACGGGACAGACGCTCGAAGTTTCGCAAACCCTATTGCTTTGCTACAATTCTAGCGAGAACTCCCCCTTTTTTATCTAGGACACATCAATGAAAATCGTGAGATGCCGCGAGCTGCTTTTGCTGATGCTCGTGTTTGCTATGTTCGGCTGCCAGCCATCCAATCCTCCCGTTGCCACGACGCCTGACTCAGGAGAGCCCAGCGAAATTCAACCCGCCAACGCAGAGATCACACAACCAAGTGACTCCCCGGCGGCGGCTTCAAAAGAATTTCTTATCGACGTCCGCTCTCAGGAAGAATGGGATTCAGGTCATTTGAATGACGCAGTCTGGATCCCTCACACAGAGATTACGGAACGAATTGCCGAAGTCACCGAAGACAAATCCGCTAAACTAGTCCTGTACTGACGAGCCGGTGGTCGCGCAGGTCGCGCGAAAGAAGCTCTAGAAAAAATGGGCTACACGAATGTCGAAAACGGAGGCGGACTGGACGACCTGAAAAATCGGTATCCAGATGAAGATTGAAGGATTAAAAACGTAAAATTCTGGGGCCACTGCTACGTGGATCGAACGTTGGTCGTCTAGGCGATGATGCTGCGTTCGCAGTTCAAGCCTCAGCATGCTCTTATGCCAAAACCCTTTTCGAAATCGAGCAACAGAATTAACGCCTAACAAAAAACCCTGTCGCAATCAAAAGCTGCGACAGGGTTTAAAAGTAGCGGTGGAGGGATTCGAACCCCCGACACGCGGATTATGATTCCGCTGCTCTAACCAACTGAGCTACACCGCCAAGTTACTAAAACGAGATTGAATACCGTACCTTTTCGACAATTTACTGACAAGGTGGCTCGTAAATTTTCGAAAAAAAAGAACATTTCCTTCCGCCTTATTTGTCAAAATGAGGCCACCTTGACCCGTGTGAGCGTTATCCGCTGCAGGTCATACGATTTGAACCCAAAACCCAAGCCACAATTCCCCTCATTTCTGCATTAAAATTCAAACCTCAATAAAAAACGTATCGAGAATAGCCCCAACGTCCATTCGGTTTGGATTTATCCAAAAGCCAAACTTCAACTCCGACAACGGCGTTATCCCTCTTTATTTCAACTCAATCTCCCCGTAATCTTAAGTTTGGCAGATTTCCTGTTTGGCCCTTCGCTTGGGAATATGCGTTAATCTTTCCTTCTTTCAACTGAATCAGAATTTAATCTTGGACTAATTATGGGCATCCCCTCTACGCCAGCCAACGCCCTTAAACTGAGACATTTCATCGTCTGGACCGCTGTGACCATCGGCGGGTTGCTGACGATCAATGGCGATCTCCTTGCTCAAACCAATGCGACCAGAAACAGTACTAGAAAAATTCGCTTAACGCCCAATGCTCTCACCAAGCAAGCCGGTTCAGCGGTCAACTGGGAACCGGATTTTGAAACCGCCGCTCAGAAATCCAAGGAATCCAACAAACCTATTTTTTGGTATGTCCCGACCTTGAAGGGAACCTTCATGGATCGAAAATCCGAGATCGATCGCTATATGCTCTCCGGTCCATTCTCGTGGCCGAACATCATTGAAGTCATCAACGAACACTATATTCCTGTTCGCTCGGCCCCCACAAAAAAACAACAGGCCGACTACAAACTCGTTCCCTACGAGTTCATTGAACCAGGTTTCTTAATTCTCCAGCCCGATGGTAAGTGTGACACCAAAATAGATCGAATCACGACCATGCACCCTCGCTGGTTTCGGAGCTTGCTGACGAGGTCTTTGGATCAACCACGCCCATTGCCGACACGACCTAAAGTGCTTACCACCGCATGGCAGCAATTTACAAATGGCGACTACGAAGGTGCGGTTCAAACATGTACGTTGGTAGACAGCGAGGACGCGTTGCCGGCCAGCGCTCGCTGTGAACTTGGATTGCTAAAAGGGATGGCGACCTTCCGTCTGGGACGCCACCGGGAAGCAAAATCAATCTGGATGGCGGTTAGCCAAAAATTCCCCGACGAGCCACTTGCGTGGAAAGCGTCCGCAGAAGCACAGGGAGCCGGTCCCTTCTATCGAGGATTCGAAGTTCACACTCATTTGCCTAAGCAAGCGTTGCTGGCCGGTCTGGATTCGCAAGGCTCTGCTGCGCCTCCCAAGACGTTTACTGAAAGTGAGTTATGGAATCATGGAACCAACTTCCTGCTCGGAATGCAAGATGAAGCGGGAGGTTTCACCGATAGCGATTATGATTTCGGAGGCACTGACAGCTTACCGAACGTGCACGTCGCCATTACGGCCTTAGCCGGCATGGCAATGCTCGAAGCCATGAAACATCCCGACTGTCCAGAACAACTAAAACGTCGCCTCCCAAACGCAATCAAACGGGCATTTGAATTCACAACTGATGACTCTCGGATCAATCAAATCGACCGAGACGAAATCCTCTGGGCCTATGCGTTCCGGCTACGCTTCCTCTCCCGCTGCCTCGAACTCCCACAAACCAGCACCGGGATCCCAACAGAAGATTTAAAATTAAACCAGCAGAAGACTGTC
>JAALLA010000135.1:6407-11984 GCA_011087765.1 Pirellulaceae bacterium | reverse complement strand
GTAAGACATAAACGGAAGCGCCAAAACCTAGTTAGTTCAAGTAGAAACTAATTGACCGATTTGACCTTAAAGGAATGGACATATGAGCATTGAATTAACTTGGCTCGGACATGCCACTTGGTTAATCAACGACGGACATCATCGAATCCTACTGGATCCATTTTTGAACGATTCGCCAACTGCTCCCCAGAAAGCAAACGAAGTCGACGCCGATTTCATATTGGTTTCACATGGCCATTTCGACCACGTGGCTGACGTCGCTGAAATCGCCAATCGGTGCGATGCACTGGTCATTGCCGGGTTCGAAGTAGCGGAATGGTTTGCCAATCAACACGACGTAAAACGCACCACAGGCATGAATATTGGAGGTTCCCTTGCCCTCCCGTTTGGCAGCGTCAAAATGACTCCAGCGATCCACAGTTCACAACTACCGGACGGCTCTTATGGTGGAGTCGCGGGTGGATTTCTAGTGATGCTTGGTGACCGGACGCTTTACTTCGCCTGTGACACCGCATTGTTTTCAGACATGCAACTCCTCCGCGAGAAAGGAATCGACGCAGCAATCCTTCCGATTGGCGACTTGTTTACCATGGGCCCTCGCGACAGTGTTACGGCCACCAATTACCTCAACCCCAAACAGGTTCTCCCTACGCATTACAACACCTGGCCTCCCATTGAACAGAACGCAGAAACTTGGGCAGAAATGGTAAGAGCCGGGTCAACCGCTGAGCCAGTTGTGCTGCAACCAGGCCAATCTCACGTGATTGAATAATTTCGTTTAAGAAGAATTTTATGTTTCAAGCCAACTTCACTCGCCGACTCCATTTGTTCGCGATTTTCGCCGCTGCTATTGTTTCGACGGTCGTCACTTTGGATTCACAAGCCCGGGGTCAGTCCAGTGAAATCTGCTGGAAACTGAAAACAAATGACCGGTTCATTATTGAATTCAACCAAAATTCAAAATCGGACACGACGGTGGATTCCCGAGAGACTAGTGTCAAAAGTAAAACCGAAATCAAGATGACCTGGAACGTCAGCAGCGTCGATTCGGATGGAAACGCCACGATCCAACAGGCGATTACGGGGATCAACTTGCTCGTCAATGGATTCACCAGAAAAAAGAAAGGCGAGACAGGGGCGCCGTTGCTCGAGGTCGCGGTCAACACGTCAGCTCCCGCGACGACTTCAAAGCAAGGGAAAAAATTACTGAAACAAATCCAGCCTTTGCTCAACCTTCCCATTGATGTTGTGATGTCACCCACCGGTGAAATACTCGATGTCAAAGTCTCAACCGACGTTGCCAAACTGCTGAATGAACTTCCCAATACGCAGAACCTAAGACAACTTTTCAGCCCCGCCGGCCTTAAAGAAATGATGGGCGCTTCGTCCGTCATCCTCCCCCAACCCCTGTCGGTTGGCCAGACCTGGAATCGCCAATCCAAAACTGAGACTGCAATGGGCGTCATGGAGCAAACCGAAACCTACACCTACTTAGGAAACAAGGATGGTGAACAAGGGGAAATTGCGGCGTTCAGCGTTTCAACCCAACTGAAACCACTTGATTCAACATCAGGCCAACAAGGATCAAGCTTACAAGGAAAGCTACTCGGGTTTAGTGGTTCAGGAACCTTACTGCTTGATATTGAAAATGGCTACTTCAGCAACAGTAAACTTCAAAATACAGTAAGCACTGAGAAACCTTATCGCGAAAAAATGATCAAAACGACAGTTTCGAATGAAATCGAAATGAATATGAGAAGGCAAAAATGAAACGGCCATTTTCAACTTGAAACATTCAAACACTTGTAAACACTTGAGTACTGAAACAATGCTCCGTCGCTTTTTGTTTTACGTTTCGTTTTAACCCAACATCCAATTTCCAAAAAATACCAGTCGATGACCGATTTCATTACAGTCGCAAAATTAGGTGACATCCCTGAAGGCGAGGGGAAGGCCTACAAATACAACAGTCGAATGGTCGCGGTTTTCAATCGCAACGGCGAGTACCATGCAATCGACGACATGTGCCCGCACATGGGTGCTTCGCTCGCGTCAGGGCATCTCGAAGAATGCACGGTTGTTTGCCCGTGGCATTCGTGGAGCTTTGACATCCGAGATGGAGCGTGGTGCGAGAACCGGCGCATCAACATTGATGTCTATCAGGTGAAAATTGTTGGTGACGAGATTCAAATTGGCGCTTCCGAAAAGCCCAAGGAGGACGATTCAGCAACGCCCCCAACCTCCCATTCGGACGGCTCGTCTAATGAATGAAACTGAATCCCCCGAGGTGAACGTTACGCTCAGCGAATTCCAAACCCTCATTCGAAATATGTATTTGGAAAAAGACCAAACGCGAGGTGTGCCGGCAACATTCATGTGGTTAATGGAAGAGGTAGGTGAATTAGCATCGGCTCTGCGTGAAACCACTCCTTCCGAGCAATCAAGAATTCCTCCGAATCAATGGCAAGACCGGCGGGAAAACCTAAAACAGGAATTCGCCGACGTGCTTGCATGGCTGGCGACCATCGCAAATGTGGTCGATGTCGACCTAAGTCAGGCGATTACTCAAAAATACGGCTCTGGATGCCCGGGGTGTACGAAATTTAACTGCATTTGTCCCGACGAGCAAAAACCGTGAAACGAGTCGACAGCCGGTTCACCAAGAAAGAAGCAGGAAGCAAATCCTCAAAACTCATCCCTTCACTACAGGGTGTCCGTTTCGATTCGTGCATTATGAGAATGGTTCTTAAAACTCTGCCCCTTATGATAGCCTGAAATAGAGACTTCGATTATGCTTAGAGAGTGTTCGTTCGTTTCAACCCATTGCGAAAAATTCATGAGCTTTTCTTCTGTGCTTCATCGAATCGGGTTGTTCGCCGCAGTTTTACTTAGTTGCCAGACAAGCCTTAGCGCCCCTTTGAACGCGGCACTCCTCCAGGATTCCCAGGCAAGTGAGACGAACCCTCCCTCAAAAGTCTCGATCGGCTTTGATGGAAATGTCAAGCTTGGGAAATGGGTTCCGATCTTTGTCTCGCTTGATCCGGCGACTTCGGCTACCAAATTTGAGGTCGAGAACCTCGATGGGGATGATACCCCGGTAATTTACAAAGGCCCGCTTTTGTCGGACCCCAACTTCCCGGGGCAGTATCAAGCGTGGACACGAATCGGTCGCACTTACGGGAAATCAGAATTGCGACTGCTTAACTCATCCGATGAACTAATTGATACCATTCCGCTTAGCTCCACTGGGCAGGATCGCGTTGGAACATTTATAGGCTCGACTCAGGAGTTGGTTCTAACCCTTGAGCCACAAGAGTTATTCAAAGAATCAATCGAATCGGTATCTTCCCTCGCATCTAAAGAAGATGCCCGGATCATTGCAGCGATTGGAAAAGATTCACCACTGCCGTTTAATTGGCTTGAGTTCGATTCCGCGGACGCCATCTTAATGGTGACCTCCGACATCGAGCGAATTAATCAGATTTCGGACGTCCAACTTGATGCCCTGGAAACGTGGGTCAAGCAAGGCGGTACCTTAATCCTTTCAGCGACCGCCAATGCCAACCAACTGCTTTCTGAGAATGGTCGCCTCGCGAGATTTTGCCCCGGTACTTTTGTAGGACTTGACGAATGCTACAACAGCAGTCGTTTGGAAACCTTTTGCGATAGCCAGGAAAAACTACTGCCAGGTAACAATGAGTCGTTTCCGATCGTCCAACTCGATGAGGTTCGCGGAACCATTCTGGTTGACAACTCCAACAGTAAAAATCGCAAGCCACTGATTATCAAAACCGCTTACGGAATGGGGAAAGTCGTTTTTGTGACTTTCGATTTAGATGCGTCGAAAACAAGCGCCTGGATTGGATTCCCCAAATTGGTCGAAAAACTGATTTCCGGCGCTGCAACCGAAAGAGAAACCACCTCCTCAACCGCGTCTCGCGGAAGTTCTGTTTCTCACTTTGGCTACAAAGACCTCATTGGCCAATTGCGAGTTCCTCTCGATAGATTCCGCGATGTACAATTCGTCAAATTTGCCATGATCGCTTTGTTGATCGGTTTATACATTCTGTGCATTGGACCTGGCGACTACTTCCTGCTCCATAAATTTTTCAAAAAAATGGAGCTCACCTGGATCACCTTCCCGTTGGTTTCTTTGATTTTTTGCGGCCTGGCAATTGGGATTTCGATCGCGACCCGCCCCGACACCATCAAGATCAATCAATTAGAAATCATCGATATTGACACGATCAATGGAGAGGTACGAGGAACCGTATGGGGCAATCTTTACAGCCCGGTTGGACAAACCTGCTCGATTGGCCTCGAAAAATCACACCAACTTGGTTTCGAAATTGAATCCGACTTAGTGACTTGGCATGGTCTACCCGGAAATGGTCTGGGCGGCATGAAAACCACCGCGAATCCGGGGCTGTTGAAAACAAACTACGAGCAGTCCTTCCAAGTGAGTGACAATGGTCAAACTCTGGATACTGAAATTGAGAACCTACCTCTTCAGGTTTCATCAACAAAACCCATTTTCGCGACTTGGTGGGCAAATATTGAACCCGAATCAAGAATTCAACTCAATCGCGATCCTCGACTAACTCAGCTTCGCGGCCGTGTGAACTACAAGCTCCCCTTTAAACTTAAAAACTGCCGTTTGATATTTGAGAACTGGGCCTATGTTCTCGAAAATCCTCTCAATCCGAGCGATACATTTGACGTCCAAACTGGAACGACTGAAAAGTCACTGAAGAGCATCCTGACGCGAAAGGTCAAACTCAAGAAGAGCGACCGAAGCGAAAACAGCCCTTGGGATCCAACCGACATTCGTGTCAACCGAATCGCGGACATCATGATGTTCTATCAAGCCGCCGGTGGTATGGCTTATACGAATCTAAGCCATCAGTACCACTCGTTTACCGACATGACCGACCAACTCAATCTTCATCGCGCGATCTTAGTTGGCGAAGTCGACAAACCTGGCGCGATCTTAAAAATCAACGGCGAATCTGCACAATCACAATACGACCAAACCACCACCATCGTGCGGATACTCCTCGAAGTTCAATATTAATGAACCCCCGACAGTTCTATGATCAAAACTGAAAATCTGACAAAAAAATACGGCGATTTGTTTGCGATCAAAGGAATCGAACTCGATCTCAAGCAGGGCGACCTGTTTGGATTCATTGGGCCCAATGGCGCCGGCAAAACAACGACGATGAGGATCATTGCAACGCTCTCAGAACCGTCCTGGGGCGAGGCCTACGTTTGCAATCACTCCATCTATCGAGAGCCAAAAGAAATCCGCCGACTGGTAGGCTACATGCCGGATTTCTTCGGTGTTTATGATGACATGAAAGTGATCGAGTACCTCGAGTTTTTTGCGGCCGCCTATCGAATTAAAGGGCCGGCACGACGAAAAAAATGTGATGAGATGCTCGAAATCGTTGACCTCGATTTTAAGCGAGATGCGTTTGCCAACACGCTTTCCCGGGGACAGACCCAGCGACTTGGACTCGCTCGAGTCCTACTCCACGATCCGCAGGTATTGCTGCTGGACGAGCCGTTGAGTGG
>JAALLA010000135.1:0-6307 GCA_011087765.1 Pirellulaceae bacterium | reverse complement strand
ACCGACTCAAGATGATGAGGCTGGATAATCGCAATTATTAATTTCACGTTAAAACAAACATCCACTCGAAATTTATTTACCAAGGGTGCCAGTGAAAATAACTCACAACGGAAAAATTACAACCACAACACCCGCCCAAATTGGAAACTCAGCAACAATCTGGTTTCCATCAGAAAACGACAGAAAAACTGCCTTTTTTAGCTTCGTTTTGATGGTTGCAAAAGCCTTCCCCACCAATTACTATCCCCAGCAGATTCCTGTCCCCAGCATTTATCTCGATTTACATCATGAATTACAAAATACGCTTAATTGTTCCAACCCTAGCCATTTTTCTTTTCGCCTGTCATTCAGTAACAGGCGATCTAATTTTCTCCGAAGATTTTGGCAATATCGCCGATGGAACCAACATTACCACCTCAAACACGAACTTTAATTACAGCCGAATCGGATCTGGAGGCGGAGCAATTGTCTCCGCCAATCCCTCTAATTTCACGCAAGCTGCGATGTCGCTCGGTGGTTCATCCACTGCGAGCTTGAATGGTGTCGGTTTGTCATCCGGATTGGGCAATAAAAATTTTGTTGGACTATCCTTCAACTTTCGATCTGCTGACGTTTCTCAAGGCGACTTAGTTATTACTACAGGATCTGGGTCAACCTTCGGGAACAACAGCGGATTCTCTAGTTCCCAACTTTTTTTTGGAGTCCAGTTCGACGCTGGTAATGTTGAGTATCGACGGTCATCAGGCTGGAACAACGCCGGTTTTTCACTAAGTAATAACACCGACTATCAAATCGAAAACTATGGCAACAACACTGGAGCGGACGTTGATTACGGCAACGGTTTGGTCGCAAATCAAAGACTAGACATTTTGATCAATGGAACGAACATCGCAGACGACGTATCTTTTAACAACAATCAACTTGTCGATGGCTTTCGAATCTATCAAGTCAATGGTGGGCAAACTTATGAGATCGATGACATCACTCTTGTCGATGGTAATTTCTCATCCGTCCCGGAACCAACTTCGTTGCTGATGTTTGGAGCCACTGCGTTGATTGGACTAAAACGCCGAAGGAAAACTTCGCGCGCCTAAAAGTGCCTGAGAAGGCAACTGCATCGCCAGCTAAAAATCAAAAAAAAGCCCCGCCAGCGAGAACACTGACGGGGCTTTTAAATTCGACGATTCAAACCAAAGTCATAGATAGCAACCGCAACTTTGGCCTTTGCTTTTGAAAATCGAAACCGGCCTGCTGGGAACAGCGCGAACGGCCTTTCGACCTTGGTTTCAATCAGCAAAAACACTTCTTATCAACGGTACCGAAAGAGCTTGTTTCTCAAGGAGTAAAGAAAAACGGGGATCGGTCTAAATCACCCTTTCAGCCGTTGTTAGAGCGCTCACCACCGGTTCGATTTGAAAAACCGCAGCGATGATGAGACTTAGCGTTTCGCAACACGAGCGTTTATCGGGCGGCCCCGATAAACTCAGGCTGCCAACTAAGCGCTCTTGGTCTCAGGCATTGAAAAAGCTTGGGGATCAATACCTCGGCTGACGATCTTTTCATCGATCACAATCTTGGTACCTTTCGGTTGCTCTGGCAGGTCGTACATGATATCGAGCATGACCTGTTCGAGAATCGAGCGTAATCCACGTGCTCCCGTCCCTTTTTCCATCGCCTTCCCGGCAATTTTCGACAACGCCCCGTCGGTGAACTTCAGTTCGCAATCTTCCATTTGGAAAAGTGATTCGAATTGACGCACAAGTGCGTTTTTCGGTTCGGTCAGAACTTTGATAAGCCCCTCTTCTCCCAATGGTGCCAACGCGGTGGTTACCGGTAAACGACCCACTAATTCAGGAATCAGCCCAAATTCGAGGATGTCGTCACTGGTAACCTGCGGCATGATTTCAGCCATATCGGCTTCCTCTCGGAAGCCAGCTCCAGAGCCGAAGCCAATCGTCCGCTCACCAAGACGCTTTCGAATAATATCGTCGATTCCAACGAACGTACCACCGCAGATAAACAGTATGTTACTAGTGTCAATCTGAATGTACTGTTGCTCTGGGTGCTTACGTCCACCTTGAGGCGGAACGTTGGCGACGGTGCCTTCTAACATTTTTAGAAGGGCTTGCTGCACGCCCTCTCCTGAAACGTCTCGAGTGATCGAAACGTTGTTGCTTGTCTTGCCGATTTTGTCGATCTCGTCAATGTAAATCACCCCACGTTGGGCTGCTTCCACATCGAAATCGGCGGCATGTAACAACTTCAAAAGAAGGTTTTCGACGTCTTCACCGACATAGCCGGCTTCCGTCAGCGTCGTGGCATCACCGATTGCAAAGGGAACATTCAAGATACGTGCGAGTGTCCGAGCCAATAACGTCTTACCCGATCCCGTAGGACCAGCAAGCATGATATTCGACTTGTCAATCTCGACGTCGTTTCCTTCCCAACCAAGCGAAAGACGCTTGTAATGATTATGAACCGCTACGCCCAGCACCTTCTTCGCACCTTCCTGGCCAATAACGTATTCATCCATTCGTTCGACGATTTCACGCGGTGTCAAAATCTTGTTGAATAACTGCTTTGTCGGTCCTCGACGACGTTGCTCCTGCTCCAGAATCGACTGGCACAGTTCAATGCAATCTCCACAAATGTAGACATCGCCTGGCCCTTCGACCAAGGGTCCAACATCGCGATAGTTTTTACGACAAAACGAGCAATGCGCGTTCTTTTTAGATGTACCGCTCGTGCGGCGGTTTCCCGAATCGTTGCCTGCGGGCATTTCTACTCCTTAAAGCTTTTCTAAGTCCAACCGTTGCTATCCCAGTTGACGTTCGAACATTGCCTAGTGACTACACCTCACCAAGCAACGGTGCTTCCTTGCCCGCGAACTTCGAACTAATTTGTTCTTCAGCATAAGTGCTATCAATTCTTGACAAGCTGATAGCGACCTGTATTTTTCTACTTAGTTGTCATCTCCCCAACAACTGAAGGAAATATCCTCAATCCCATTCTCTGTAAAAGCCTGCTAATCGTCAGCGTCTGGCTCTTCCTCAAAATCCGGCACCTCACCAGCTGACTGCTCTTGAACCTCTTTGCCATCCAACTCGGTCTCGATCTTTGATTTCATCTCAGTTTTGGAACTGACCGGATCGGTCGGGATGGAATGGGCTAACCGCGAAAATTCATCGTCGTCTAGCTTTCCTTCATCCCGCAATTTTTGAAATTCGCCAATGAAATCCGTGGGGGTTGCTTCTCCACCAATTGCCATCTCCCTCAAGAATTTCAGCACATAATAGGCAATGGCCACCAGAATAATCAATCCGGCGATAATGGCGATCCACCGCGCTTCCGGGATCTGCATTGTCTCTGTCCACAGCTTTTTGATCGAATCCATGACTTCGCAGCAACCCTCAACTCATTTTGGAACGAAACACAAACGGCCATCACTTTTTCTTCTAGCCGCTTCAACGTTAATCACTTAAATAAATTATAACGTTTCCTGTGGTCGGCGCTTAGCTCAATCTGATCCGGACTCATTCGTTAAGACACGGTTTTTCCCGCCCCCAAACCACCAATGACGCTCGCAAATCAACTCAGCTAAATTGGCTTTCACCGCTCGCTTAGATTTCCGTCCCTTCCGCTTGTGTTTCATCGCCCCAAATTGAAACTGCCCCCCGTCGATTCACAGAAATCTTGCCGAGCTCCAAATTAAATCGGATCGCACGGGTGTTACGCGATCTAACGATTATTGGTTCGGTTAAATTTTTTAGTTCGATTCGAGACCATCTGGATTGGTGAAAAACCGTCAATAAAGTCGCGAAACCCCGATCTCATGCGACCCTCAAAAACAAACTACCCGGCGGCTTTGCAACACAGGTGAAGCTCTCGCCAGTTTCAGCCGAATTCGGACAAGGGGGAGTCTTGCGCGAATGTTTGGCAACGCAACTGGACACGACCACCCCCAATCAATCGATTGCAGCACGAAAGGTCACCCGACCGGACTGGTGCTTAGAACTGGTCGACCAGCGATGAGGCGTCTCGAAATGAATCAAATCAACAGCTCGCAAGTCTACGATGAATTACCGGCGAGCCCGGTAATTCGCTCAGCGCGTCTGCGGTTTCGATCCACTCAACTTCTCAACGGTCACTTATGCTCCACAGCAGTGAGCCTGGCCGCTGCAAGATTGCTCTTGTTCTTCGGGATGCTGTGCTCGTTCCAGCCTAACGGCTGCCCCGCTCAAGATGTATTTCGCAAGATCAGCCAACAGCCGAATGCCCCGTTCTCTCCCGCCGCACGCGCAGAAACGAATCGACTGAAAACGGTTGGAACCAATCTTCGCTCGTTTGGGATCCCCTTCCAAATCAATGCAGACAACAATGCTTTTATTGAAGTCCAACTCTACCTTTCTCGCGACCTTGGTTCGACTTGGAATTTTGCAGGGCGTCAAGCTACCGATCGCAACGACTTCCCCTTTAAATCCACCGAAGACGGAGAGTACTGGTTTTCGATGAAAACGCTCGACCGAGATCGCCAGCTGCTCCCCGATGGGAACCCCCAGCCGGAACTGAAAATCATCGTGGACACGGTTAAACCGACTCTCGATTTTCAAGTAGAATCTGATGCAGCCGGCCGCGTCATCTGCCGTTGGACTGCAAAAGATAAAAACCTGCAGCCTGAATCTATGCAAATTTTTTATCAAAATGCTGCCGCAAACAACTCAGCCAATCCCTGGAAAAAAGTTCCCATCCAATTAAACGGAAGACAACGAGGTGGAATCTATTCCGATCAAATCGCCTGGTGGCCAGAAACAAAAGAGCGACAATTAAGGGTCGCGGTCGAGATCAAAGACATTGCCGGAAATGCCGTACAAGCGAACCGACTGATTACGATTCAACCAGCGCAATGGCGACACAGTTCCGAGTCTACCGCTCAAATTAATGATCGGCCGCAACCCTCTCGAGACATCGAAATTACAAAATCTCAGTCGCCCATCGACCGACAACAGTCACCAGATCAAAACAACTACGCGAATACCCAATTTCGTTCACCACAAGAACAATTCAGCAGTATCAATTCTGAAATCAAAACTGCAGCTGGAGCAAGGCAGCCTGCTCCCAGATCTTTCCCTTTGCCCAAGGCCACCCCGGACACGTCCGCAATGAACGCAAGCGTCGCGGGGAACGCAGATTCGATTGTTTGGGAAAGTAAAACAAAACGAGAATTTTCTAAAAATCAAACCAACGTAGCGACCGCGCGTCCACAAAGCTCTCCTCTGAACTCACGACCGCCCTCACAACCCGCTCCCCGACAACTCCTCGCAAGACCTTCACTCGATGTTCCTCCCAATGCGAGCACAACAAAAATTTCCAAGGGAATGTTTATCGGCGAATCCTCCACGATGGGGGTCACCAACCAATACCGAGGTCCAAGCGCCAAAATTGCACGCCCTCTTACCGCGCCAACTTTAGTGCCCGGCGTTTCCAATCAAGCACCGACCATCCCTCCCTCTGATGGACAGTACTCAACACAACCACTTCCCAAGCTTCCTCTGGAAACAGGAACTGAAAATCTCACTACAACGCGAAAGCCACCCGCGGATGCTGATCAGCGCAACCCAGACGCAAGCCACGCCACTCCGACAGCATCTCCAACTGATATTTCCAACTCGATATCAAACTCCTCACCCACGATCACAAAAAAGCCAAAAATGAACACCGTGGACCAAGTGATTGGTTCGATGCGGTTTGATCTGCAATACGCAATCGATGCAATTGATCCATCGGGCGTAGATCGGGTGATTTTGTGGGGAACTCAGGATGGTGTTCATTGGAAATCCTGGGCGAGTGATCCCGATAGCCGCAGTCCATTCCCGGTATCTGTCGAACAAAATGGCACCTACGGTTTTCGAATCGTTGTCCATTCAAAGGACGGCTTAACTGGTACGGGACCTTCGACGGGCGATCCCGCTGATATCTGGATTACTGTCGACACCGAAAAACCGCAAACCAGAATTAACTCGGTCCCGTATGGTCGTGGGCGTGAGGCTGGCCAACTGGTAATCAATTACACTGTCCAGGATTCGGAGCTTACTGTTCGCCCAGTCACATTAGCCTACAGCAGCACAGTCAATGGACCCTGGATCATTATTGACGAAAACCTCAGCAACGAGGGCCGACATTTGTGGAAGCCCGGAACCGAGGTGCCGCAAAAAATATTTCTGATGATCGAGGCCCGTGATAAAGCCGGCAACATTGGAACTCACCTGCTGCAACAGCCCATTGATATTTCAGGACTCGTTCCCAGCGG
>JAALLA010000134.1 GCA_011087765.1 Pirellulaceae bacterium | reverse complement strand
TGGACTGACACCTTCCCAACTCCAGTTGAGTTCTACGAAGTGTCGGGAGACAACAATTGGTGGTACTTAAAGACTGCTGAATTTGCCACCAGCGAGAGTACCTTCAACCCCGATAAAGACTGGGCAACAAGCTGGTTCCTTTACTTTGACAATGATCCTGCGGCCGATGCCGACAAGGCCAGACTGTTAAACAAAATGAACAAAGTCGATGAGCTATTCACAAAACTCGAGATTTTCTAATCACATATCGACATCTCAAAGAACCAAGGGCGTAGCATTTTTTGCTACGCCTTTTTTTTGTGCGCCAATTCGGGCATACAATTGGCCCGCTCCGCGACCCACCGTTGCGGAAACCGAAAATAATCGATTTGAGATGCTCGATCTCCTGACATACAATTTCGACCGTTCTCGTTGCGTTAATTCTCGTTGCGTTAATTCTCGTTGCGTTAATTCTCGTTGCGTTAAGTTAGCCCACTTATTTGGAGTCAAAATGAGCCATTGCCGTCTCGCCTTGTCAATCAGCATCTCGCTGGTAATCTTCGCCGCCGAGCTTTCCGCCACACCACAAGCGACTCAAGCCCCCCAAAAAGTCGCATCCGTCGAAGGCGTTACTGAATATAAATTAGCCAATGGCTCCAGAGTTCTTCTGTTCCCGGAACCTTCCAAACCAACCATCACGGTCAACATGACGGTCTTGGTCGGCTCTCGCCACGAAGGCTACGGTGAAGCGGGAATGGCTCACCTTTTGGAGCATATGGTTTTCAAAGGTACGCCAACCTTCCAAGACATTCCAACGGCGCTTCGAGATCACGGCGCCAGTTTCAATGGTACGACCAACCGCGATCGCACCAATTATTTTGAGACATTACCTGCCAATGATGAAAATCTCGAGTTTGCCATACATCTCGAATCAGATCGGTTAGTAAACAGTTTCGTAAAACACGAGGATCTTCAATCTGAATTTACTGTCGTACGAAATGAATTCGAGCGGAGTGAAAACAGTCCTCAAGGCGTTCTCGCCCGCCGGGTTATGGCTGCTGCTTACGAGTGGCACAATTACGGAAAAACAACCATCGGCAATCGGTCTGACATCGAACGTGTACCAATCGACAGCCTCCGCGCCTTTTATCGAAATTACTACCAACCCGACAACGTTGTTCTGATCGTCACTGGGAAATTTAAAGAATCGAAAGCGCTCGCATTGGTTCAAAAGTATCTGGGTGCGATCCCCAAGCCCAAACGTAAATTGCGATCAACCTACACCGAAGAACCTGCTCAAGACGGCGAACGGAACGTAACATTGCAACGCGTCGGCAAAGTCGAATCACTGTTGGCTGCCTACCACATGCCGGCAGCAGCACATCCGGATTGGGCACCACTACGCATCCTCGGGAGTGTAATGTCGGAAAGTAAAGTCGGTTTGCTGGAAGAAAAATTAGTCGAACCCCAACTCGCTACCAGCGCATCGGGACGTGCTGACACCGCTCATGACCCCGGCCTGTTTATGTTCTCACTCCAGCCGACTGAAAACAACTTCGGTCAGGCCAAGACAGTCATGCTCGATACTATCGACCGTTTAGGTTCAGAAAAATTTGATCCGGCTGCCATTAATCGCGCTAAAATTCGTGAGCAACGGAGTTCGGAAAGACTAATGAATGATGCCAGTCGCATCGCCTCTTCTCTCAGCAGCGCAGCGTCACTGGGTGACTGGCGGTTGCTTTTTCTTCAACGAGATCGGCTTCAAGCCGTGACACCGGAAGATGTACAACGAGTCGCTAAAACTTACTTCCCTCAGCATAACCGGACCGTTGGCGTTTTTCTTCCTACCGATGAACCCAAACGAATGGAAATCCCGGCGGTGGATTCGATCGCGGCCATGGTCAAAGACTATCGAGGGGGCACCGCGATGACCGGTGGCGAAGAATTCGATCCCAGCCCGGAGAACCTCAACGCCCGGGTAAACGCCATCGATATGGACGGCTTGAAAGTCGCCATGCTTCCTAAGAAAAACCGTGGCGAAACAGTCAACATGACCCTTACCTTGCACTACGGAAACCAGGATTCTCTCCGCGATAAAACAACCGCGGCGGGCATGATTCCTCGAATGTTGCTCAGTGGTACGAAGTCAATGAACCGCCAGGCACTCGAAGCAAGAATGGCTGAAATGGGAGTCCGAATCAGCTCCGGTCGAGGCAGACGCGGGGGACGAGGCGGCGGGGCAGGGGGCCTTACTTTTTCGATTCAAGCTAAGCGCAGTTCGATCGTCCCGGCAATTGAATTGCTAGGCGAAATTCTCCGCGAACCGGTTTTTCCTGAAGAAGATTTTGAACAAATGAAATCCCGATCGTCCATGATGATGAAACGATTCATGGGTGAGCCGCAGATGTTAGCCTCGAACCAACTATCCAGATCGCTTTCCGGGTACGCTGATGATGATATCCGGTACGTTCCCACTCCAGAGGAATCGCTCGATCGGATCGATCAACTAAGCCTCGATGATTTAAAGGAGGTCTATCAATCTCAGCTTTCCTCTGCCAGAGGTGAAGTAGCGATCGTCGGAGAATTTGATGAAGCTCCCGTACTTCAATCGCTCGCAGACATTCTCAATGGATGGAATTCGGAAACTGAGTATCAACCTATTGAACGCCAGGTCAAAGCAAAACGACAAGGCCAGCGAATTAAAATAGTAACTCCAGATAAAGCGAATGCGACTTTTACTGCGGGACTGGCTTTTTCGATGACAGAAACTGACGTCGAAAACGAAGCGCTGACCTTAGGGAATTACATCCTGGGAGGAAGTACACTTTCTTCCAGACTGGGAAATCGGATCCGGCAGAAAGAAGGACTCTCCTACGGTGTCAGTTCTTCCGTCTCGATTCCATCACGGGGCAATGACAGTCGATTCACGATCACCGCCATCACCAACCCCGACAATATGGATGCTGTCGAGGCGGCAGCCATTGAGGAATTGACGCGATTTATCAACGAGGGGCCTACCGCCGCAGAGGTCGTCGATGCTCAAAAAGCATGGTTGGAGCGTCAAAAAGTATCACGTTCCTCCGACCGATCGATTGCGGGAAGCATGATGTCAAACTTAGAATTTGGACGAACCTTCGACTACACCCAAGCCCGGGAAGCCAACATCGCAAAATTGACTCCCGAGAATATTCGAACGGCGTTCAAAAAGCACATTGACCCGTCTCAATTGATCATCATTCGCGCTGGTGATTTTCAAGAATAAGCCAGCGGAAACGTTGGCTCGCGACCAGGGAATCGACTCCCGATTGTCAAAAAAAACGCCCCGAGAAGCTCTCGGGGCGTTGGTAGTTCAATAGAATAAGCGAGAATCCGTCTATTTCTTAGACAGCAATGAAACGGCGACTTCGCGTTCATTCGCATCCCGGCATTCCAGCTCCAGATGCTCTGGAAAGACTGTTTCGCTTCCGACAATTCGGATGTCGAGTGTACCGCGACCCTCTAATTCAGCAAGTTCTTTACGTTTTTGGTTGTTCAAATAAGACGCTACCTTTTCGTTGACCCGCACTGAAATACTTGCAACATTCTTGTTTTCAGTGGCCAACATTAGCATCCGTAATACATCGAGAGCCATGCTCTCTTCGGTTTTTACGTTTCCGCGTCCATTGCAGCAGGGACACTCTTGATAGAGGCTTCGCTTCAGTCCCGGCTTGATTCGCTGGCGAGTCATTTCAATCAACCCGAAAGGACTGATTCGCAAAATTTTCGTCCGGGCGCGATCTCGCTTCATGGAATCTCGCAACGTACGTTCAACACCCCGACGATGTTTGTCTCGGCGCATGTCGATAAAGTCGTTTACGATCACCCCACCAAGGTCCCGCAATCGCAATTGGCGAGAAATTTCTTTCGCCGCCGCCATATTCAAGCGATAGGCAGACTCTTCTGCCGAATCATCGGTACGAAAACTACCACTGTTAACATCAATCGCAACTAAAGCTTCTGTCTGGTCAATCACGATCGAACCACCGTCAGGCAATGGCACTTCCCGAGCATGGATTTTAGCGATCTCCTGTTCGACCTTATATTGGTGAAACAGAGGATCATTGCCGGAATACAGCTGCAATTTATTAGAATGCCGCGGCATCACCAGTTTCAAAAACTCTTTGGCTCGTTCGTAAGCATCTTCACTATCGATCATGATGGTATCAATGTCCGAAGTCAGGATATCCCGAATCGTGCGAATGATCATGTCGCTTTCTTCATAGATATCAATCGGAGCAGGCATACTGACGACCCGTTTGGAAATCACCTTCCAGAGCCGCAAGAGATAGGCGAGGTCACGTGAAAGTTCCCGGCGTGTGCGCCCTGCGCCGGCAGTTCTCACAATAAACCCGAGTCCCTTAGGCGGCTTCAGGTCATACAAGTATTCTCGCAGGCGCTTTCGCTCTTCTTCGTCCTCAATTTTTCGGGACACTCCAATCCGGCCGAGTGCCGGCATCAACACGAGGTACCGCCCCGGGATGCTAATGTAGGTAGAAAGCGTTGGCCCCTTGTTGCCGATCCCCTCCTTGATCACCTGAACGAGAACTTCATCTCCACGTTTAAAAATCTCCTGAATCGGAGGTTTTACACGCGGCCGAAATCCACCGTGCGATGGCGGTCGCCGTCCTCTTCCATTGGCATTCGCTGCCGCTGCGGCTTCCTTCTCCTTCCGCATCATCTCGTCCGGATCGTATCCCCCTTGCTTGAAATAACGGGGTTCCACATCACTGATGTGCAGGAAACCATTTCGGCCAACACCAAAATCTACGAACACGGCCTGAATGGTTGGTTCCAGATTGACAACTTTTCCTTTGTAGACATTGCCAACAAAATTTTCCTGGCTTTCTCTTTCTACATAAAGTTCCTCGAGCCGATCATTTTCAACAATCGCAATCCGGTTTTCCTCGGCTTGCGACGCATTGATTAGCATTGTTTTTTTCATTTGAATTCATTCTTGGCTGGCGATTGATTGGAGAACCTAAACAGGACTCAAACAATCGAATCGCATGGATTTGATTTTTTTGACTGCCATGGTTTGGCAGCGACGGGCAGGCCGTTCCTACTTCAGGAAGGCCGGTAACATTTGACATTGCCTGCCGACTCGCCGTTTGCGAACCGATGGCGTTACCCCGATGCCCAAGTTTGTGACTTTTTTCGCTGGAACTGGAGCGTCTGACTTCAGTCGCACCCAAATCTTTAAAACGAAGAGCGAAGAAATTCCCTCGCAAACGTTGATCATTCCAACGATTAACTAGAAACCCAATCCCACATAACGCTCGGTTAGGGAATCGAATTTGAACAATAGATCTGAAGATTCGCTCTGCATCGAATACCGGTGACTGCTTACAAGTGCACCGAAGCATTTGACGCTGGAAACTCGCGAAAAAACCGGCAACAAGATTAGGCGTCGAATCGGCTACAATACCGTGACGCAAAGAACTCACACCTGCCGGCAATGCGGCAGTCATCGAGGACTTAATCTTTAATGCATTGGTAATCATCGAACTTGCATCCCTCTTCAGATCAACGCAAACTCGATTCAACTCTCGCTCAAATTTAAGATTTCAGTGACACGCAGTTTTTAAAACAATGCGATCAAAACAAATTGGATTGAAGCAGACTCGATTGAAACAATTTCGATTAAAACAAATTCGAATTGTCTCACTTAGCCATGCCAACCCAGTCTAACCACTACCTGTGTCTCCTGAATCTGCGGTAGCAGGAAATCCCGCTACCACCAGTTCTTCCAAGGCTGAGATAGCCTGCTGAGCATCCGCCCCGGTCGCTTCCAATTGAACCCTTGTTCCCTGGGTCGCGCCGAGAGTCAAAATATCCAACACGCTTTTGCCATCTACCCGGATATCATCTTTGACTACTTCAATCTTACAGTCGTATTTCGAGGCGGTTGAAACAAACAAATACGCAGGGCGCATGTGCAGTCCCTGGGGATTGCTAATTGTAACCGTCGCTGATTGAAACTGTTCCGACATCTGTAATTTGAGCCATTTAAGGTTGAATCAATAGTTTGCCAAACAAGTTTAGGAAGCAAACTGATTGTTATCAGCTTCTTCCAGTATCTGCTGGATATCCTCAGAAGTCCGCGACTGCTTAAGGAATCGGCAAAAAGTTTCATCTTGCAAATGCTTGGAAACATATTCCAAAGCTTTGAGATGATCACTCGGCTGGTCAGGAGGAGAGATCAGCATGAAAAAGAGATGAACCTGTTCTCCATCGAGACTTTGAAAATCCACCCCTGTCGCACTTACACCACACGTGCCAACCGGTTGAGTAACACTCGGGTGCTTCGTATGGGGAACGGCAATTCCTCGACCGATTCCCGTGCTCCCTAGCTCCTCTCGTTTCAAGACTGCCTGGACGATCGCTTCTTGATCGTCTCCACCAAGCTGTCCAGATTCGACCAAGCTGGCGACTAACTCACGGACAACTCCCTCTTTATCAGAAGACGTTAACTCCGCTCTGATCGCTTCAGTTCTTACGAAATCAGAAAACTTCATAAATGGTTCCTTTTGTATGTTTGTTGTCTTGCAGACGATAAGTTCACTTCAAGCAAAAAATTTACTCTGCTGATTCCTCTGGAATCTTGTGATCTCGCCCACGATGACTAATAAGTTTTTCTTTATGTTTTTTTAATTGTTGTTCCATCTTGGAGACGGTGCTGTCTAAAGCGACCAGCACGTTTGAGCCAGTGTCAGAAGCAAAGAAATCATTCGTCTCTTCTGCTGAAACAATGATCTCAACTTTCGGAGTATCTGTGTGCTCCAAATCCACCAACACTTGTATCGCTGTCGTCCGATCAAAAAATTTAGGGAGTTTAGAAACTTTTGCTCTCATAGTTTCCTGAATCTCGTCACTCATGTTGCCATGTCTAGCAGTAACTTTGATTTCCACCCTGACCCCCATTTCGAAATTTTTATAGATTGCACGAGAGGTTTACTCCCGAGATTGTGTTTCCCCCAATTGTAGAGCGATCGAGAATTTCGAACAAATCCAAATCACTTCTGAGCCCAAAATTCATCGAGAATAGATGGTGAATTATGGAAACGCGTCAGAATACAGTTCTCTCCAATCTTCACGTCAATCGGCGGACTTCGCACCACCCGCAGGGTTTCCCAGAAGCGAGGCGCTCGAGAAATCTTGGAAACGTCGCAAATACGCGGAATTTTGGGACAATTCCTACATTTCCAATATCCCGCTTAAAATTGCTCCTAGTTCGCCTTCCGCCTCCTCAGTAACGTTCCCCCATTCGAAAGCGCTGCCTAGGGAAGCAGTTGCCCCCAGCAGTTGGCCCCCTCGAGTCGCTAAACAACGGTAAAAATCGCGGCAAACGTTCGGTCGTCGCAACCAGCTTACGGCACCTTGGTAAAAATGGCCGGGATGCTCGCCTTTCGCACAGCCTCGTTAAATTGGCTGATCTCTTGTTCGAGAACGTTTTTTTGTGTGGCCAGCAGCACGTCGATCTCATCGATCAGCTCATTACGAACCGCAATCGACTGTCGGGTTGGCCGATTGTCACCGTTACTGACGACGCCAACGAGACCACTTAAGCGGTTATTGAGCCGAATTGGATAGTTGAGCGGATCTTGAGGACTTTCGTTTTTTGTTTGGTAAAGCGCTTGCTCAACCTCCAAAAGCTTACGATCTAGATTTTTGGCTTTCTCGACCAGCTCCTCGTTACCGCCTGCCTTTTCTAGCCTATCTCGAAGACTCTTCAACTGTTCACGAATATCGCGTGTACTTTTAATTGCTAGATGAATCTCACTCAGTTTGTCGCGCACCCCGATCAAAAACTTGAACTGGGCCTGAAAATCACCCGGCGTAGCCGATGACCGTGGATCTTTCTCAATTTTGAAATCAATGGTCTGGCTGAAGATAATATTTTCAGTCGAAGCCGACACTCCTTCATCCGAAGAAGGTTTTGAGACAGTCAATTTCGCTTGATAGATCCCGGGAACAGCGACAGGGCCTCTCGTACCTCCACCCCAAAGTACCAGACCCTCAAATGTTTCGGCGCCCGGATACCTCATATCCCATCGCAGTTCATTGAAGCCCGCTACCAAGTTGAGCTTTTTCTGTTTGCGATCAAGATCTGGCTTCGTACTAAAGGTCTGAATTACATCACCGGTAGGGTCGAGCAATTGCAATTCCGTTTGCATTTTCTCGTTCGGCACATCTTTGACATAAAACCGAATCGGCACTCCCGCGAGGGCATTCTGGCCAGCAGTTCTTCCCGGCGACTTGCTACCACCGCCACGCATTCGCAACGTTGGCCTCGCCTCGAATAACTGCATCTCTTTGTCGATTAACTTGGGCGTCCATTGATGAATGGGACTAAGATCATCCATCAACCAAAATGACCGACCCTGCGTCGCTACGATCAAGTCTCCGTTTTTAACAGCGAGGTCGGTGATGGGAACGATCGGCAAATTACACTGGAACGGGCTCCAATGATTGCCATCATCAAATGAAATGTAGAGCCCCGATTCGGTTCCAGCATACAACAATCCCTTGCGAGCTGGATCGGCTCGGACCACCCGAGTGAATGCTTGGCGGTCAATTCCGTCACTGATTGCCGTCCAGGACTGACCGTAATCTTCCGTCTTAAACAGATACGGTTTAAAGTCATCGAGCTTATATCGAGTAGCGGCTAAATAAAGCCCCCCCGGCAATGTGGGGTGCGGCTCAATCGAATTGATCTGAGACCATTCCGGCAACTCTGGCGGGGTTACATTCTCCCACTTCTTTCCGCCGTCGCGCGTGACGTGCAACAGCCCATCATCCGAACCTGCCCACAAAACATCTTTCTCGATTGCGGATTCGCACGCCGAAAAAATTGTGCAGTAATACTCAACACTTGTGTTGTCTTGAGTAATTGGCCCCCCAGAGGAACCCAACTTGGACGGATCGTTTCGCGTTAAATCACCACTGATTCTCTTCCAGCTATCCCCTCCATTGGTCGTCTTAAACAGCACGTTTCCGGCCGTATACAGCACTTTTGAATCATGCCTCGAAAAGAAGATTGGAAAATTCCACTGAAACCGATACTTGCCGTCACCCGCCCCGTGTCCCATTGGATTGTCAGGCCACACATGGATATTGCGAGTCTCCTGCGTTCGATGGTTGACCCGAGTTAAATAACCGCCGTAGGAACCGCCATACACAATCTCCGGGTCCTTGGGATCAGGCGCAATAAATCCGCTCTCACCACCCGCCGTCGGCATCCAGTCTCGCTCGCCAATACTTCGCCCGCCCGTCCGACTCAACATACGCACTGTAGAATTGTCTTGCTGAGCACCATAAATTCGATACGGAAAATGATTATCGGTAGTAACCCGATAAAACTGGGCGGTCGGCTGATTTTCATAAGTCGACCAGGTTTTTCCTCGGTTCAATGAGATCTGCACACCCCCGTCATCCGCGACTGCCATGCGTTGGGGATCATTGGGAGCGATCCACAAATCATGATGATCACCATGAGGAGTTGAAATCGAATCAAACGACTTCCCCGCGTCGCCAGATCTCCAAAATCGAACATTCAAGACATACACTTCGTCAACATTCTCTGGCCCGGCATAGACTCGGGTGTAATACCAAGCACGTTGCCGCAATTTACGCTCGTCGTTGATACGAATCCAGGATTCGCCTCCATTATCGCTTCGAAAAAGCCCACCATCTTGGGCCTCTACCATTGCCCACACGCGATTGGAATCAACCGGTGAGACGGCAACCCCACAGATCCCTATCGTTCCCCCGGGAAGTCCATCGTTGCGAGTTATCTCCACCCACGTATCTCCACTGTCGATACTCTTCCAAATACCCGAACCTTCTCCGCCGCTTTCGAGACTGAAAGGGGTTCGCTTAATCTTCCAGGTAGTTGCGAAAAGAACATTTGAACTCTGTGGGTCCATTACTAAGTCAACAGCGCCAACCTCTTCATTGACAAACAAGACTCGCTTCCAAGTGGTGCCACCATCGACACTCTTAAAAACTCCGCGTTCCTGATTAGCTCCAAACAAATGCCCCAGGACTGCCGCGTAAACGACATCTGGATTAGTCGGATGGATGCGAATTCGAGGAATACGCCGAGAGTCTTCCAGACCCATCTGTTTCCAGGACTTGCCTCCATCGAGAGACTTCCAAACACCATTGCCATGAGAAACATTTCCGCGGACGGTAACCTCACCACCACCCACATAAATTACATTCGGATTGGAAGGGGAGACGGCAATCGCACCGATGGATCCTCCAAAAAATCCATCTGAAATATTCTCCCAACTTGACCCGGCATCCTCAGTCTTCCAGACTCCCCCTCCTGCAGCACCCATGTAATACAGCATCGGATTATCAGCAACTCCTGCGGTTGCTGCCGATCGCCCGCCGCGATACGGGCCTAAAGATCGAAACGACAACGATTCGAGAAAAGATTGTTGAGCATCACCTGCAACAGTTGGCTGTGCCTGCGCAACATCACCAAAACTAACAACAAGCCCCAGTACCGTGGCCAAAACAAACGTAAAATGTGGAAACATGATGAATAACCAAATCCAGTAAAATAATTTTTCGGCAGCAATCAATCCAGCTTGTGGATCGCCATCCATTGTACTCAAAGTGGATTCTCAGATGCTGATTAACTGGGAAAACAGCAGGGCGTAGGTGATTCATTGGTGAACGTGAATTCGTTCACCAATCGCCTCATGGATTGACCTGAATAGTCGTGTCCAAGCGAGCCAAAATCCGGCAACTACCCCGGTTAAAATCTTGTGAATCTCTGAAAAGAATAATCGAAGCTATTCTTTTCATCTTTTTGAAAACAGGATTCTTCGACAAGTTTCCAATCACTCCACTCAATTTCGGGCAATTTCGTGTCACCATCGATTTCGGTATGCACACGGGTGAGGTGGAGTTCGCTAACCAATGGAATTGCGAGCCGGTAAATTTCCGCGCCGCCTGTGACAAACGGCAGGTCGTCTTCTCCGCACAAGGCAATTGCTTCCTCAATTGAGTTTGCAATCAATGCACCCGCGCAAACAAAATCAGATTGGCGGGTTACGATGACCGTGGTTCGCCCTGGCAACAATCGACCAATGGAGTCGTAGGTTTTTCGGCCCATAATAATGTGATGGCCCATTGTCAGACGTTTGAATCGCTTCAAATCCGCAGATAACCGCCACGGCAGATCTCCGTTGACGCCGATCACTTCATTCTCGGACGCCGCCACGATCATTGCTAATTTATTCATCGACCTTATCCAATTCAATCCTGCAATCGCTGAACGCAATTAAACCGCAACTTTCCCCTTGATATGAGGATGAGCTTCATAATTCAACAGCTCAAAATCCTCGAACTTAAAATCAAAGATTGACTTTACATTTTCATTAATCGAAAGTTGTGGCAATTGCTTAGGCTCACGAGACAACTGCAAATCCACTTGCTCAAGATGATTCGAATAGAGATGAGCGTCTCCAAGTGTGTGTACAAAATCACCAGCTTTTAATCCGGTGACCTGCGCCACCATGCAAGTCAATGCTGCATAAGAGCCAATATTAAACGGCACTCCCAGAAAGGCATCTGCACTTCGTTGATAAAGCTGGCAAGACAGTTCACCGTTGGCAACATAGAACTGAAAAAAAGCATGGCAGGGGGGTAATTTCATTTTTGGAATTTCAGCCACATTCCAGGCGCTCACGATCAAACGTCGCGAGTCTGGATTATTTTGAATCTCATGAATTACCTGCGCAATCTGATCAACGGTCGTTCCGTCCGCCCCTTGCCAGCTTCGCCACTGCGATCCATAGACCGGACCCAGCTCACCATTTTCATCCGCCCATTCATTCCAGATCCGAACACCGTTTTCCTGCAAGTAACGGACATTGGTATCACCGCTCAAAAACCAGAGAAGTTCGTGAATAATACTTTTAAAATGCAGTTTTTTCGTGGTGATCATCGGGAATGACTCCCGAAGATCAAAACGCATCTGGTATCCAAAAACGCTTTTCGTTCCGGTTCCGGTGCGATCGGTTTTCTCAACTCCGTGGTCGAGAATATGTCGAAGAAGGTCTAAATATTGTTGCATCACCATTTTGTATGGGTTGAAGTTGAAGGATTCAAGCCCGGCAATTCCCTCTAAACTGACGCACTGCCTGAAAACACCTAATATTTATCAAATATTAAGACCTTCCTGCCCGATTTACTTGCCTCCTTCGAGGGATCTTACCAAGGCTCTATGATCATCCTGCATAGAACTGCCCCATTAACTACCCCATTACTCCGGGG
>JAALLA010000133.1:2942-12361 GCA_011087765.1 Pirellulaceae bacterium | reverse complement strand
GTGAGCCCCCGTCAATTCCTTTGAGTTTCAGCCTTGCGACCATACTCCCCAGGCGCTGTACTTAACACTTTCGCTACGTCCGAGAAGATGTGGGAGTCCCCACGGACTAGTACAGATCGTTTACAGCTAGGACTACCGGGGTATCTAATCCCGTTCGCTCCCCTAGCTTTCGTGCCTCAGCGTCAGAAGGATCCCAGAGAGCCGCTTTCGCCACCGGTGTTCCTGATAATATCAACGCATTTCACCGCTCCACCATCAGTTCCGCTCTCCTCTGATCCCCTCAAGACTAGTGGTTTCAAACGCAATTCCACGGTTGAGCCGTGGGCTTTCACATCTGACCTACCAACCCGCCTACGCACCCTTTAAGCCCAGTGATTCCGAATAACGTTTGCACAGTTCGTATTACCGCGGCTGCTGGCACGAACTTAGCCTGTGCTTCCTCCTAGGATCGGTCAAAATTTCCTCCCCTACGACAGCTGTTTACAACCCGAGGGCCTTCATCCAGCACGCGGCGTCGCTCCGTCAGACTTGCGTCCATTGCGGAAGATTCTCGACTGCAGCCACCCGTAGGTGTCTGGGCAGTGTCTCAGTCCCAGTGAGACGGGTCATGCTCTCACACCCGCTAACCATCTAAGCCTTGGTAGGCCTTTACCCCACCAACAAGCTAATAGTAAGCAAACCGCTCCAAGGGCGATAAATCTTTGGTCCGGAGACATTATTCGGTATTACTCACGCTTTCGCATGGCTATCCCGAACCCTTGGGTACGTATCTACTCGTTACTCTCCCTTTCGCCGCTGTCCGTTTTAAAAATCAACCGAAGCATCTTTTTAAAACTTCTCGCTCGACTTGCATGCCTAATCCACGCCGCCAACGTTCATTCTGAGCCAGGATCAAACCCTTCAATTGTATGCTTGCTATGAAACTAAGTTCATAGACGACTAACATTGTTAGTTTGCAGGCTAATCTCAAAACCGAAGTTTTGATTTCACTTGCAGCAAAGTGCCAATTAAATAAAGGCTTTGTTGTTGCCAACAAAAACCAGTTGCTTGACCGGGCCAGGTAGCTGGAATAAATGCTACCTAGCTTGGTTCACATGATCTTATGATTTGCATAAATTCAAAAGAATTTAACAAGAGGTATCTACTAAATTGTCAAAGAACAAAATCCTACCCGAAGGCAGAACGCGTCCGCAATTACTGCGAACAAAAAACGAGCAGGAAGAAATCCCGCTCGTGAGGTTCACCATTCTAGGCATTCATCGGCAAGTGTCAACGGTGATCAAGAAGAAAACCTAACTTTTTGCCAACAATCTTTTGAACGTTAAACGGTCAGAAGTTTGCCAGAAGGAAACTCACAATTCAAAGCCAATTGGCTTCGAAGAGGCAGAGTATTGTATATCCATTCGACTTTGCCAAGTGCCAAATGCAAGATTCTTTCAGATAATTTCAAACTCCGTTCTGAAACCGAGTTTTAACCGGTTTTTTGGGCGTTTTTTTGTGTCGGATTCTTGGGCGGATTGATCGCAATCCGTCTAACGGCAACGAACAGGAAAAGTTTTCCGCCGGCATTACCGGTCGCCTGAACCGTTGTTGGGCTGGTTTGCTTTGTCTCCGGGCCGGTTTCAGCAATTCGATTGGTGACTTTGGGAACCGGCTTTGCCGGTCATGGAAGAGTTTCCCACGGAACCGAGGTGTTTTTGTTTGGCAATTGAAACGATTAGGATATTCACCGGAAAACAGAATCGCCGCTCTCAGGGAAAGCGGAGTAGCAACCTTGGGGAGCAACCTCGGGGAGCTGTCTTCTTGAACCATCTCCAATCGTTGCTGGATAAACTACCGCTGAGAGCGTCGCCCAACTGTCTTTGCGATTTGATTGTCCGATGGGTTTGCATTTGGAAGTGTCCAAGGTGGAAGTGTTCAGGGTACAAATATTTAGTACTGCAGTCGTTCCGCCGGAAATGCGGGACGCATAGTCTGTTTGAAAGAAAACCAATGAGATATGAAGTGTTGATCGTGGCTGTCTGTTGTTGGTTTCTGGTGACGCCTGAGCTGGCCAGTTGTCAGGATCTCACAGGTCCCGTTAATGCCATTCCCAGTCAAGCCGATGGTTATCAAACCAAAGTTGGAATTCTCTATCGCCAAGGAGATGACCTTACAGGCTACATGAATCAAAACTGTCGGCTGGACGTCTATTATCCAAGTCGGGTGAAAGATTTTTCAACCGTGGTTTGGTTTCACGGGGGCGGTCTCACTTCGGGCAAGCGGGCGATTCCCAAAGAGTTGCTGTCTCAAGGCGTGGCGGTTGTTGCCGTTGACTACCGGCTGTACCCCAAGGTGAAGTCGCCGGAGTACATTCGGGATGCTGCCGCGGCGGTAGCCTGGACATTCAAAAATATTGGCAGCTTTGGGGGCAGTGATAAGAAGATCTTCGTTAGTGGCCACTCCGCAGGCGGCTACTTAACTTACATGGTGGGGATGGATAAACGGTGGTTGGCGGAATACCAAATTGATGCCAATCGAATTGCGGGGTTAATTCCCTATAGCGGTCACACGATCACCCATTTTACGGTTCGTGCTGAGCGGGGAATCCACAAGCAGGTACCAGTCGTGGATGATTTGGCGCCGCTCTATCACGTCAGGAAAGAGGCTTCCCCAATGTTGATCATCACCGGTGACCGCGATTTGGAAATGCTGGGAAGGTATGAAGAGAGCGCGTACTTTTGGAGAATGATGAAGGTGGTTGGACATCAGCAGGTGGAAATCTTAGAACTCGATGGGTATAACCACGGACAAATGGCGAAGCCAGCTCACCCCTTGTTGTTGAAATTTATCAAACAGATATCTAACCAAATCAAGTAAGGCTCAAGCTTCGCGTTGCAAGCACTGGTGAATATTGTTTTTGAAAGAGGCCAATATGGTATCGAGTTCATCGCCTCCCCAAGCCTCCCGCCAAGAATCGAACGAAAACGCGGTGGGCACTGGGTTGAACCACTTTGTTTTCTGGCCTCCGTTCTTATTGTTGCTCTCCGCAATCGTCTTGAACTTTTGGAGTCCCGACCAGATACAGGATGGCGAACTGGTTCCCGGGAAGTTTTCTACAACGGTCACCATCGCAAACACATGGGTTCTAGACCAATTTGGATGGCTTTTTAGTGTTTGCGCTTTTTTTTCGGTCATGCTTTGCCTGGCAATCTGCTGCACGGTGTTTTGGAGGTCCGGGTTCGCGAGCGTTCGAATAGGTGGGCCTAATGCAAAGCCATTGATGAGTCTTTGGAACTGGTTTTCAATCACAATTTGCACGACCATTGCGATTGGGATTTTGTTTTGGTCCACAGCTGAGCCAATTGACCATTTTACCAAGCCCCCGGGATTTGCTAATGTCGAGTCTGGTTCTCGCGATTCGGCGGTTCTGGCTTTATCGACAATGTATCTGCATTGGTCATTCACTCCTTATTCTCTGTATTGTGTTGCCTCGTTGATGTTCGCATTTGCGTTTTACAATATGAAGCAGCCGTTTACGTTAGGCGCAACGCTGACGCCGTTGTTTGGAAGGTTTGCGATTGGCCGGGGTTCGGCGGTGATTGACGCAATTTGTTTGTATTCACTGGTCGCTGGAATGGCTGCCGCTCTGGGCTCCGGAATCTTAATGATCAACGGAGGGTTGCATGACCTGTGGGGCGTGCCCAATGCAAATCAGTGGGTGCTGGGAGGGATCGCTTTCGCGATTGTCTTTACTTTTGTAATTTCAAGCGCGACCGGTTTGATGAAGGGGATTCGAATCCTCTCGGACGTCAACACCAGGCTATTAATGGGGTTGGCTTTGGTGCCGTTGTTGTTCGTGCCAACTTTCTTTCTGATTTCACTTGGCGGGGAGGCTCTGTGGGATTATGTCACTCATTTCTTTTATCGGAACTTGGCGGTTTCAAAAACTGCGACGGGCGAAATGCGAATTTTCTCTCCCGATGAGTGGAGTAAAGGCTATACAGTTTTTTATTGGGCGGTCTGGATGGCCTGGGCTCCAATCACCGCCTGCTTTTTAGGACGAATTGCTTACGGGCGGACGGTCAAAGAATTCATGCTGGTGAATTTCATCTTTCCATCCTTTTTTGCAATTGCCTGGATGACCATTTTCAGTGGTACTGCGCTCTACTATCAAATGGAGGGGCAGGTTAATTTGGCAGACGTTATCGCGACCAAAGGGCACGAGTCCGTTTCGATTGCGGTCTTGAATCAGTTTCCGTTTGCTGTCGGTTTGGTTTCGTTTTATTTATTAAGCGCCTTTATTTGTTTCGTCACTTCCTCTGATTCCAATATGTCCGCGATGGCAAGCGTTTCGTCCACGGGGATTTCTCCGGATAACCCGGAGGGCAATTCCTGGCTTAAAATCGTCTGGGGAGTCACGGTTGGGATGGTGGCCTGGATCATGATTTGTTTCGCTGGCGGAGTCGAAGGGGTAAAGACCCTTTCGACTTTGGGGGGGCTTCCCGCTGCATTTTTGGAGCTATTCATCATCGCGGCACTGGTGAGGGTGGTCTTCTTTCATCGCCGGTTCGATCGCTTTTCCGAATCGAACTACGGTACTGTGACAGAGGCGGCAGAAGAGGGTGGTGAGTGAAGGTGAAGCATGGTGGTCGCGAAATGTTCATCATTTGGCCAAGGGGTAAACGTATTTTGAATGGTAATTGCAAAACCCTGAAATCCGGTTAGTCTTGGTTTAAGCTCACCAGAGGGGTGGTCAATCCGCTTCTTGATAGACGGTGAATGGAATTGCACTCCAGCCAACAGGACCGGTCGTGGATCATCAACCACTTTCGAATTCGAGTTTAGAGTTTTCGGAAATCCAATTGCTGCGGCAGCAAATTGTCGACCAGATCGACAGTCGAATCGCCGATGTGTTGAAATCATTGCCTAAAGAATACTTTGAGCAATTGCGAGAAACGGAAAGACTCGAGCATTTTAAAGCGTTGGTGGCACTTAAGGTTTGCGATGTCGATCAAGAGATCATGTTGCGGCAGCAAGATGGAAGCCGCGTTACGATTATTTCGACGCAAAATTACCCCGGGCAGTTGGCGCGGATGATGCATGAACTGCCCGATGAGTTCCCGCTTGTTGGTGCCAAAATATTCACCAGTGCGGACGAAGATTTTATCGTTGATGTGTTCGATTATAAAGTTGAAGATTCCCGGTCGATCAAGGGGAAAGCCGAAGAGGGAAATAACCGTGATGAGATCGTGGCAGAGGTTATGAAGTTAACGGGAGCCACCGAAGTTGAGGTTTGCGGATTCATCGAGCGTTACCATTGTGATCACGAAATCCTTAGTTCTGCCGAAGAGATTGCCTCGCAATACATTGCGCTTCGCGAAACTGAGCATATTAATGACATTAAAGTGCTTTACCGGTTGAGGAGTGCGAGCAAGCCCGGCGGGAGGCAAATGGCCAAAATTACAATTTCGGCAGCGAGTTCAACGACTCGGGAAATTGTCCAGCGAGCCGCCAGTTACCTTGGAGATTGCCAATACGACATTCGCCGCGCTTTGTGCGAGAATATCGTTGTTGGCGATACGGTAGAAGTTGCACTCTTGACGTTTCATGTCGTATTCGAAGAGTCATCTCGGACATTCTTGTCGACGGAGGGGCGTCACGCTAAGCCCTGTGATTGTGCTGAATTGGTTTGTCGTGAGATGGAAACGTTCTTGCGTATTGACAGGGAAGTGATTGAGCCCGGTTCCAATGCTCCCGCTTCGATGATTAATGAATTTGGCGGTCTTGAGCAGGCTGAGGTCTTTTGTGGGTTGGCAAAGTTAACTCAGCATAAGCTGAATTTCAAATCGGATCTCGAGCTGCCTCATGAACGGATTACACGTGCCTTGTTGAAGCAGAAAAGTCTTGTTTCCGCGTCACTTGATTTCTTCATGCGGCGTTTTTGTCCGCAGGGCGGAAGTTCCGATGACTCAAACTTGGCTGTCGAACCCATCCATGAAACGCTCGAGGCGATAAATGACAGTACCGACAGGGCCATCGTGGGGGCGTTTGTCGAGCTGAGTTCGGAAATTCAGCGTTGTAATCTTTCGGTTAAGAGGCGTCGCTCGCTGGCATTTCGGATGCCGGGTTCGGTGTTTGAAAATCTCAATCGAGGCGAGACTCCCTTTGCGGTGTTTTACGTATTCGGTTCGGGATTTGATGGAGTTCATGTTCGATTTCGAGATGTCGCCCGGGGAGGAATGCGATTAGTGCCAACGCGAAATCAAGAGCATTATCTCTATAACTCGCTGCGCGTTTTTGAGGAGGCCTGGCGTTTGGCGTCGGCTCAGCAACTCAAGAATAAAGATATTGCCGAGGGGGGCGCCAAGGCCGTTGTTGTGGTTAAGCCCGGGGTTGATCATCAGAAAGCCGGGCGAGATTTTGTTGACGGTTTGCTTGATCTGGTTACGGAACTTGAGTTGACCACTGCGAACGACCAGCCTGTAATTGAGGATGAATATCTTTACCTCGGGCCAGACGAAAACGTTTCTGATTCCCTGATCGAATGGGTGGTCGAGCGTAGCCGTGAACGGCATTACGCCTTTCCATCCACGATTATAAGTAGCAAGCCGCTTTCGGGGATCAACCACAAAAAATATGGTGTCACCAGTGAAGGCGTGCTCGTTTTTCTCCGGTACGCGTTAATTGAGAGCGGTGTCGATCCTGAGCGGGATGCGTTCTCGATAAAGTTGACCGGTGGCCCGGACGGCGACGTTGGCGGGAATGCAATTCGAATATTAATTAGAGACTATGCCGAGAAAGTTGCGATTGTTGGAGTTTCTGATGGAACGGGGTCAGCGGTCGATCCCAACGGTCTCGATCATGAGGCGCTTCTTGAGTTGGTAGAGCAGGGAGTTGGGATTCACTGTTTCCCCCAAAATCAACTCTCTGCCGACGGCTATGTTTCCGGGTTGGAGGACGAATCCGAAATTGCCCGCCGCAATAATATGCACAACGAAGTTATTGCAGATGTATTTTTGCCTGCCGGTGGTCGGCCATCGACGATTAACGCAACCAACTGGCGTGATTTTTTAAATTCCGATGGTACGCCAAGTTCATCAATCATTGTCGAGGGTGCGAACCTCTTTATAACCGACGAAGCCAGAGATTATTTAGGTCAGTCGGGTGTGGCGATTGTCAAAGATTCATCGGCGAACAAATGTGGCGTGATCTGCAGTAGCCTTGAAATCATTGCAGCGATGCTATTGAGTGAAAAAGAGTTTCTTTCCATCAAGTCTGTCTATGTAAAAGAAGTGCTTCGGTTATTGAGGCAGTTGGCCGGAACCGAGGCTTTGGGATTGTTTAATGAGCGGTTGCGGCAACCAGAGGTCGATTTGCCACGCATTAGTGTCGAGATTAGCCGGCAGATGATCAGGCTAGCTGATATTGTCAATGAAGGCTTCGAGCGTTGGCTGCCGGAGGAGCACGCCATCGCAAACGAATTTGTTCTGGCCTATCTGCCATCCTCGTTGGTCTCTTACTTGGGAGATGCGATGATAGAGCGAATCCCCCAAACCTATCGACGGCATTTGGTGGCCGCTATTTTGTCGTCGAGAATTGTCTATCGCGAAGGCTGCCAAGGTTTAGCTTCCATGCACGACTCTGATCTTGAACAACTCATTCGATCCCAGTTGTACTACGAAAAGCAAGCTCGAGAAATGATCAAGCAGCTCGAACAGAGTGAGCTTCCGAACAAAGAGGAGATGATTCGTATATTAGATTTTGCCGGAGCAAAGGGGCAGCGAGATTTACGAATGCCAAAAACGGCTGGCAAGGCGATTCGATAAGGCGAACCAACGCACGGGGTATTAAAATCGTTGCGTCAGAGAGAAATGTCTGAGTTTGATAATAACTTCGTTCATTTTTAGCTGCGGTAGTTATCTCCGATGGTTATATTACCTAGGCCTGAAAGATCTCCATCTAGAGCAGGTAACGAGGGGCAAGAAGTTACCGCAGGAATAGTTTAAGTACGCGAAAAAAAGTACTCGCTGCTACCAGCATTGCCATAGGAAGCATCGCGGTAATGATAACGAAGGAGCCAATTTCCTCAGGGCTTCCGTTGGCGGCACTATATAAGTTACCAAGACTGGTCGCCGCAGCAGCGAAGACGGTCGTGACGACTAAGATCGACATGATCGAAAATCTCTGCCTCCTCGGCGGACGTTGTCTTGAGGTAGGTGAGGTGATTTCTGGTTTCGGCATGATGGTTCTTTGTCGGAGGTGAGCTCGAGCCGTTCAAAGCAAGCAAAATCAGGCGCTTGCTTCACTAATACGCTAGCGTGATAGCGATTCGCAGGCAAGGTCTTCGCATCTTATCTATTTTGCGTGGTATCAATAAAAACAGAAACAACAGAGTCGCTAAGTTTACTGAATTACTCAATTTTCCGCTTTGTAGTGACGATTACACCTACAACCGATTAATACCACGGATGGTAGGTCGGAATTTTTCAGGTTTGAAGAAGTCGTTATTGAGCCTGTGAAGGCACGGATTTCCCGATTACGTGCTCATAAAGATTGTTCCCCCCGAGGAACGGACCCAGTTTTCAGAAGGATTTGAACCCATGCGATCCCTGCTAATAGCCACCGCGATTTGTGCTGCGGTCGTCTCTCTTACCGGATGTACATTCACGGTGAGTGGCCCCTGCAATTCATTTACTCATCAGGCCCGAATCAAAGCTTGCGGATGCAACGGTAACGTCGCCTGCAACACTTGCGAAACGGCCGAAACAACTCAGGAGCCTGCTGCTGAAGAAGATGCCGCTGCATGTGATCCGTGTGCCCAGCCAAGAAAAGTTGGTTTGTTGCGTAACATGTTCCCTTGCAAGACGGATGCATGTGAGGAAACGGCATGCGAAGAGGAAGCCTGTGAAGAAGAAGTCTGCGAAGACGATTCGTGCGGTGGCAAAGGAATTGCAATTCCACGAGTAGGTAAGAACTTAATGAACAAGCTTGGCAGCATGGATCTCATGAAGTCAAAATGCGGATGTGAAACGGACGCCTGTGGCTGTGAAGAAACTGCGGAAGAGGCCAAGCCGGCACCGGCAATTGCTGACTGCGGTTGCAAATCCGGTGCTTGTGATACTGGATGTCGCGGAGCCCGCGTTGGAATTCTGGATCGCGTCACCGCATGCAAAGACAATTCTTGTGCAAGCGATTGCGAAGCAGCGGAAGGCGAAGGATGCGATGATGGATGTTCTAACGGATTGCTCGGTCGAATGAATGGTATCTCGGTACCAGGGAGTCGTCTTGCTGGAATGATGCAGGGCGGGATCATGCAGACGGCAATGAATCAGCAAGTTCCGATTGTCGATGCTGCTGGAGCGGATTGCTGTGGTCGTTTCGGCTGTGGCAGAGACGGCAAGCGTTGCATGACCTGCCGTGCGAAAACGGGCATGGGC
>JAALLA010000133.1:0-2842 GCA_011087765.1 Pirellulaceae bacterium | reverse complement strand
CTAAGTAAGTTCCGTAACGGACGTCCATACGCTGGCCAAATGCCGCACACGGCACCGGTCCCCGGGATGACTGGAATGGCTCCCCAGTACGTTTATCCGTACTACACAACGCGGGGTCCACGGGATTTCCTAATGGCGAATCCACCTACGATCGGATATTAATCGATCGACCTGCAAACGGCAGGTATCTGACTGAAAACGAAATTGGCTGGGCAGAATTACTGCTCAGCCTTTTTTTTGCGCGAGAATACGAGAAGCCTATCCTTTTAGCTTGTCGTTCGATTTCAAATATTGAACGACTTGGTCGGCAAGTTGTTCAACGGGAGCGCTCCCATCCAGGTGAACCTCTGGATTGGCTGGTGATTCGTAAGGCGCGTCGATCCCAGTAAATCCTGTTAGCTCCCCTGCCCTTGCCTTCGCATAAAGACCTTTGGGGTCGCGTTGTTCACAAATTTCTAGCGGCGTGTCGACAAATACCTCAACGAAATCTGAGTCATTGCCATTGGCGATTACCATCGCACGAACACGGTCACGGTCACTTCGATAGGGACTTACAAAAGCGGTCAGAGTGATCATGCCGGAAGAACAGAAAATGTCTGCGACACAACCAATACGTCGAATGTTTTCCTCGCGATCCTGAGGGCCAAATCCGAGCCCGAATCTCTTCGCGAAATCGAGTCCATGATTGGGTTCAAGTAATTCGCGGCTGGCATTGAGCCCGTGTCGAATGTTGTCGCCGTCAAGAACAAAGCTACGATGCTTGGATTCGTGAAGTTTCAAGTCAACGCAGTTGGCAACGGTGCTTTTGCCGCTGCCGCTGAGCCCGGTAAACCAAACGACGCAGCCCCTTGGTCGGTCGACGGATTGTTCGTGCCACGTAACGAGTGTTTTTTCGGTCATCAAAATATATTCGCGAGTTGAATGCGGTTTGCGATCCGTTATGAATATACCGTATTGAACGTCGTTCTGCTTATTCAATTCCAGCAAGTTCGCACAGGTTGGCTTGGATAACTGCTTGAGGGCAGCTCCAGACGAGGAAAAATAACGCTTCACAGCACCAGCGTCCGGCAGGATGTCCTTCAACGAATCCAGCCCCTTTCGCGGCTGCCATCGACGCTTGCGTGGTTCGTAATGCAAAACTGTTCATGTCGGTTCGCAGTGCCTCGTTGGTGCCTGCCGCAATACCGGAGGCGATTTTTAATAGTCGGTCTCTTAGAACTAGCTGTTGTTCTTTTAAAGCTTCGGCACTGGCCAATAAATCGGGTCGATGAAGTGACTCTCGTTCGATGAATTTCACGGCTGAGGTTGCGAGACCAAGGGCAAGTGCTGAGGTTTGGGTGCTTCCAGTTGAAGTTAAGCCAGATACGGTTAGGACCTGTTCCGCTGGTTCGGTTAGCAGGGACGAAGGGTGGACAAATACATTTTCAAATTTAACTGGCCCAGTTTGACTTGCTGTAAGAGCGACCAGATTAAATCCTTTTGGAATCGTAATCCCCGCGGTATCGGAAGCGATCGCGAAGAGGATTTGTCGACCGTCTGGTAATTCGGCGCCGACGACGAGATGGGTTGTCCCGCAGGCACCGGTGACCCACGGGCTTTGCCCGGTGACGAAGTAGCCACCGTCTTTTTCAATTGCACGACAGGCTGGCTTCCCTAAATGTTGACGGCTTGTTGTGAGGTGTGAAATGCCAACCGTGGCTTGTGTATTGCCCGCAAGGATTCCCGCAAGAAGTCTGTCTCTTAATGGAATGTTGTCGGAGGTGTAAATCCGGCGAATTGCAGCAACCCGTTGTGTCAAAATAAACGTGGTGGTCAGACAGGCGGATGCGAGTTCAACGTAGGCAGCAGCGATTTGAGCGGCTCCCCACTCAAGACCTCCGAGGTGCTGCGGGACAAACCAACGGTAAACGTCAGCTTGTTCTAGAAGTTCGAGTTGTTCGCCGGGCCAGCTCTGGCCGTTCACTGAGGAGGCGGAGAGGGTCGCGAGCCGCTCACAAAGTTGAGAAAGATTCCCGTTGTTAATTGGTTCGTGATCAGAAGGTTCGGAGTTCATTTTCGGGCGTCTATCCAATCGTTTCCCACCGCATCGAGGGTCTCAAGTTAAGGTGCACGCCGGGAAATGTTCGCATGCGCGTCGTCTTCTCTAATTATGGCTGTTCCTCGATTGTTGCGACAGGCTTTTTACCAAAAAATCAACGGCGTCGATGCGGGAAAGGGCGACTAAGCAGTTAACTCTAACGTACTGGAGTGCCTGTTTGGTGAGGGGGCTCGCAGGGAAGGTTGGTTCTTGTTCCGTTGATGGGCGATTGAGAAACGCATGTTGCCATTACTAAGTGTGACTGGTGGGATTTTCCGATTGCGGTTCTAATTTTAACAAAGGTGTTGCTAAATCGCCGAAAAACAGACCAGTCGGTTGGTCTTTTGATTCATTAAACCCTGTGAAAATTTCAATATGAGTACGTCTGAGCCTGAAACTCGCCCCGCGCCCCAATCCACATTGAGTAATGAGAATTTGACCGTTGAGGAGCTTTACGAAAAGTGCACTGCACTGGCCAGCAATCTCTGGTGGTCGTGGGTGCCGGAAATACAGCATGTTTTTCGCGATCTCGATCCGGTTCGTTGGCGTCAATTGGATCATAATCCCGTTGCCCTCCTCAACGAATTTACACCGACGCGACTCTATGATCGCGCTAACGAGATGGTGCTGTTTACGCGAATCAATCAGTCCTATCGTCTTCTGAAGGAGTACATGGGTTCGAGGCAAACCTGGGCAGCAACCAATGCAGGGGTATTGGGAGCTAAGCCGGTCGCTTATTTTTCTGCTGAGTTTGGGATTCATGAA
>JAALLA010000006.1:46442-47628 GCA_011087765.1 Pirellulaceae bacterium | reverse complement strand
CCACACAAACGCTTGGACTGACCGAGAAGAATTTGGAAATCGATGTCTCAATTGCTCGTGGACTCGACTATTACACGGGGACGATCGTTGAAACCTTTCTAACGGACCTTCCCAGCTTCGGCAGCATCTGCTCGGGTGGACGTTATGACAACCTCGCCCAACTCTATACGAAACAAAAACTTCCGGGAATTGGCGCCTCCCTTGGTCTCGACCGACTGCTCGCCGCAATGCAACAACTGGACTTAATACCTCCGACCAAGACGACGGCTGAAGTCATGATTGTTCAATTTGATAAATCCAAACTCAGTAATTACCTCAAACTTGCTGCCAGTCTCCGCAGCCATGGAATTGCTGTTGAACTTTATCCAGAATCAAAAAAACTAAATCAACAATTTAAATACGCGGATCGACGCGGCGCCCGCGCGGTCATCGTGGCTGGCACCGACGAATTTGCATCCGGTGTGGTGCAAATCAAATGGCTTGCAGACGGGACGCAAACTGAACTTCCCTTAACTGACGAGGCCGCCGAAATAGCGGACTGGTTAAAGACTCGTTTCACCCAATAATGACCTCAATTGGCCAATTGCCGATCCCCGTTAAACCGTTTTTGCAGATAATGGCGACTGAACGCCAAAAGAAACTACTTTTTCCGGCCACAGGGAACTGAGTTCGCGGTTTGTCAGAACCTCGCCAATTAAATAAACTATTGTTGACCGACCTAAAACCACTTTGATTTCGACCGACGAGATTCCTGAATGTACGAACAAACCGAGTATTTATATGCTTATGGCTTAATTGCAGCCTTCCTGCTTTTGGGCATGTTAGTGGTTTGTATTCCTCGGCCACGAAAGAAAGGGTTCATCGATCCGCAACAAGCCGAGAAGGAAAAGCGGCTTAAATTAAAAAAGAAAACTCAAATCAAAGCGGCCAAGAAAACCGAAAAGGCAAAAAAGAAGCGAATAAAAGCCAACGCAAAAAAAGTCAAGCGCAAGTCCTAAGTCCGTTTTACCGCAGGAAAGATCAGGCGTTCGATTGATTTTTCAATCGTTTTGAACGGAGTGCGAGCCACCAAACGCCCAGAAAAAAACCCATGACTCCGATGACAATCAGCGGCCTGCGATAATCTGTTGACGCTTGCGTTTGAAAAGCACCGAAGGCAATGATTAATGCCCACAAGATCAGGCCT
>JAALLA010000006.1:20068-46342 GCA_011087765.1 Pirellulaceae bacterium | reverse complement strand
CGCTTGCGTTTGAAAAGCACCGAAGGCAATGATTAATGCCCACAAGATCAGGCCTGCAAATACATAAATGATGGCCCGCGATGATTTTGATTGAGGGGTGGTTCGTTTTTCTGGTTCGCTCATAATTTAGCCGAATTGGGTTTGACCATCACACACATGATAGCAGTAAACAAGTTTGCTCGTAGGGGATCAACCCTCGAGATAATATGGCGACCGCCAGCATAATTGTTTGATAAAATTCTTAGCGAAGTCACCAAACACTGAGTCACTTTATCAATTTCTGATCTGGCAATTCTGCCTGATGGCTTGGGGCGATCTTCGATATCTCTATCGGCGCTGAACCGATTGAAAAATGATCGGCCGTCTGCAACATCCCGCGAACAATGCAAGCTCCACGAATCTCGGCAGGGATCGGAAGCGACGCCTTGAATGGCCCAGCACCTACCGAAATCGTTTTGGTAACCCAAACCAGATCATGTGTCTTTTCATAGGTTCGTTGATATTCGCTCAACGATTCATTGCTCGGATCGTAATTTACCCGACGACGAGGCCGCTCTCGAAATCGATCACGAGGATAGGCTAATTCAATCACTAAATCCCCCGCCTCCTGAGAAACTCCAGACACTTGTATTTGATTTCCAAGCACCGGAACGTGCTTCGCTTGCAGTTCCAATCGATCTGGACGCTTCAGGCGAAGCAACGGATCACCAATTAGTTGAATCAGTTGAGCATGCTCCAAACGTTCGAGATCTAACAGCCGCGGAGCGGGGCTAAACACTTGCCCCATCCCCTCGATCATCTCTCGATATTTAGGATTGTTCGCACTCCCTTTTACCATCCGCTGCTTTGAGAGCAGGGTCAGTTCGCCGAGTGTTTCAACGTCACCATGGAAATATTCGTGAACCATTTCCAAGGACAACAAACTCATCGCATAAGGCATCGTGACTCGACTACCACAGATCGCAGCAATCGGCCCTCCGTCCTGCCGCAGCATCGTTTCAGCAAGACAATCAACGGGATGGTCCATCGCTCCTGTGTAGCAGGCCAAGAACAAAGCGATCGGACTACCTTCAACACAATTGAGCTTCTGAACCGTCTGATTGTTGAGGATTAAATGGCTGCGATCAGGCATTCGTACACGATCGAGTGCCGTTCGGCTTCCATGGCCAATGTAAATCCAAAACAAACAGCCTTCATTGAACCTCGATATTGCAACCTCAGAAAATCTCCGTGGATCAGGACAAAATGGACTGCACCAACTGCCGTAAGTCATGCTTGTTTCATATTCGCCAGGCACCAAATCAGTAATAATTGTTTTTGTCGTTTGTTCGATAAGGCCATCGATCATTGAGCCAAATCCGCCAACGCCCGCGATAAAATTAATTCGCCGTTGCCACTGTTGTTTGTGAGACGGACTTTCGTATTTGATAATTCGTTCAATGTAATTATCGATCTCAACCACTGTATCCAGAGGAATGCGGCCGATCGAAAGATCTGGCAAACCATCTGAATTCAAATCTGCATACGGATTGTCAGTAGCAATTTCGGGATCTGAACCAAAAAGAACGTTGACCTTCGCTTTCACGAAATCGGTTGGCACCTTCAAGTGATTTTGATCGCCAACATCTCCAACGATTAAAACGTGTTTTAAGGAACCTGATTTCGCAAACCGACGAATCGTCTGCTTAAGCTCCTTAACACCTAGCGGAGGCGCTACCATTTTTATGACATGGCCTTGCCGTTCTCGGTAGTCACACCATTTGAGCATCGTCCGTTGAAATGCAGCGGGGCAGACAACTAAAGTATCCGGGCTTGTTTCGGGAAAATCGCGGGCAACCGAAGAGGACGAGAAGCCCAAAACCGTAGTAATCACAATTACAAACAAGGAACTGGAAATTCTCAACATCGCACTTCCGCTGTTGGAAAGGAAATTATATCGGTATCTCAACGAAAGCGAGTTTGAAAGAAACAACGATTGAAAGCAAGACATATCTTGCCGAGTCCCGACAGGCAGAGGAATGCCGCAAAATAACGACCAGCAATGGTTAGAAAGCCGCCACAACCTTAAGAAACCCGCTGCTAAACCAAGCGAACACTCTTAAATCGTTCAAACAAATTCAGGCAGAAACGCCTTCGACCAAGTCGAGCCAGTCTCACGAGGTCACACTTTACTTGCCGCCAAGCAGGTTTCCAGCGGGCGGATCGGGTTCAATTTTTGCACCCCCGGCTTCATCAACTGCAGGTTCAACTCCGCCTTCGACCGGCTCTTCCTCCCCTTTGAGTGGAGCCTCCGGTTCCTTTGCAGGCGGACGATTATCGGGAATCCCAAGCAACATTGGACCGGCCCAAAAGAAAGGGTGCTGTGCATTAAGAACTGGATCCGTTTTTTTCATTCGCAACCGAGGTTCATTCTCGTAGTCCAAAACCGTTTCTCGGGTTTCCTGACGGCTCTCCTTGATCGCTGTTTCCAGCCCCGAAGACTTCTGCTTGGCAGCATATTTTCCAGTCAAAGTTAGGCTCGTTTTGCCTCCAGTGGCCCAGCGACTAATCAGGGCCGTTCGCGTCCCGGAAGCCATTAATCCGATGGAGGTCAAAAATAAATCATTCCCATTCAACTTGCCTCGCAATCCCGCGCCGCCATCAGAGTGAAAGCCGGGTAAAATCACGTGTTCGGGGCCAGCCCAGGGAAGCGCCATCCAGGATTCGATCGTAACGCCCGCTTTTCCCTGGTCAATTTGCATCGGGCTCATCGCGAGGGGAACATTTTTCGTCGACTTGATTTCACTCCAGATCAATAGTTGATCGAATAACGAAGCGAGGTAATTGGATGGCACTCGAATCGGCTTATCATACTGAATCGCGTCTGGAAGTTCTTTGAGCAGCCCTGCGAATTCATTTTTGGAAAGCTCTGCTTCCCCGCGTTGATTCATCCGTGCCGTGACAACGGCAGAACGTTCAATCGGCCGTGCCGGACGTTGAGGGCCGAAAGCCAAGAACAAGGTGGGAGAATACCTAACATTGACGATATCACTTAAGTATTTTTCATCATCCCCTTCGCCAATTGGAAAAATCTCAAACGGCAAATACCAGAGAACGCCATCGGGCACCACGACAAGCTCTTTAACGTCGCCCCAATTCGCATCGCTCTTATCTCCAAACAACTTATTTTTCAAATCACGGGCCGAATCTTTCCAATCTTCATCTTGAAGGTTTTTAAGATCCAATGCGGCTTCCATCAGCCCCGCATCTTTTAGCAATTTGGAAACACCTCGAAGTACCGTTCGACCGTTGCTTAAACCTGTGTACTTGATTGCTTTCGAATTCAGCAAAAAGATGTGATAACCGCTCGAAGTCGCTAGTGAAACCAGCGCAAGTTGATCCGGTCGCAGCGACCGTTGGAATTCTGAGATATTTTTCTGCGGTGGGAACACCATCTCCGACGCTTCACGACGCAACGAATAACTCGCAAGGACAGCTTCTTGCGTTTCAGAGATAACCGCCAGTTCTTCAAGCAATTTTCCCTGCTGAATTCCCTCAGGCGATCTCGGCTCTGGTTTAGCCGGCAACGCTAATAATTCGGTTCGAATCAAATTAGCCCGATCGTACATCGCTTTATACTTTGGATTGGAATTGAGGAACGCAGTACGTTGTTCCCTCGCCGTTTGGCTAAGCGATTCCACGGGAGCGTGAAGCATCCACCGGAATGCCATTAATCGCCCCCCCAGCGGCAGGTTGGAGAAAAAGCGATGCCGGCGAACTAAATCGCTCACCTCGAGCGCTCGCTGGTGGTTCATTCGGCCAACCACAAGATCAAACCAGCGCTCCATTGGCCCCACATGCGAGGAAGCTAAAAACGCCAGAGCCTCCATCGGATCGGTCTTCCAATCCAATTCCGTTGGATCTCTTAGAAGTGCCGAATACAGCAACTCACCTTGACGTTGGGTAATACTTCCGGAGACGACTAATTGATCAGCTAAACCAAGCTGATAAAGCCAGCGTGATCCTTTTTGAAAATGCTTTAACGCTGCCACCAAGGAAGCAGATCCTTTACGAAAGTCCCCCTGTAAGAACTGAATCACTGCAGTCACGTATTTAAGACGCGCACTCACTACAGCATTTCCCAGCGAATTCCGAGTACTAATCGGGCCATTTGCCTCGCGCAGTACCGCAGCAGCTGAGCGGGCATCGCCCGCCTCAGCAAAACAATCCGCAAGCTTGACAATTAACGAAGCCTGCATCAGCCTGGCCTTATTAAAGGCAGCCCACTTAATGGCATTTTGAAGCGGAGCGTAGGCTGATTTAACTGTCATCAAATGAATGGTCGCGCCATAGTTCAGCGACTCTTCGACCAAATCGTACTGCCCAAAAATTCCAGCCGAACAACTTGCCTCCAAGGCAAGGTCACCTGCCACGGTATAATTTTCCGTTACTGATGCAATTTGTGCCATCTCCAATAACGCAACGGGAGTTAGCGAGTGATCCATTCCATTCAACTGAAGCGATGTGTTCAGCGTTCGCGCGGCACTCTCCCATTCCTCCATCGACGCTTGAGCAATCCCCAACAGAACACCGTTATAAGCACCCATGACCGAACCATTCCCGGCCCCGGCAACCGAAAGCCCGTTAATCAACTGATTCGTAAAAGGATCGTATTTCGAAATTGCACCTTTGATGAACCTTCGACGATGCAAACAGAGCGCGGTACACCGCATAATCTCAGCGACGTCGACTTTATAAATCTCAGCGTTGTCAACAACACCCCCATCTGAGAAAGCACGCTCAGAATCTAAACGACCAAACAGCATCGAAAACGCATTAGGCACTCTCGCAATCGAGGTTCTTCGTTTAGGCTGACACCAATTTATCTTTGCTTGAACGAACGCGTTGTTATTGGCTGGAATTACCTGGGGGATTTGCAAACGCGATTGCCAACCTTCGGCTTGATAGGACAAATATAGCCGCAGCGCCTGCTCATAGTTGTTCACGGCTGCCGCATAATCGCCCATATGAAAATTACACTCACCCATCATCGTGAGGTAACAAACCGAGTCTAGAAATCGACGCGTTCCAAACTTGTAGGCAGAGTTGTAACCACGGCTAAATCGCTTATAGGCATCCTGATAATCGGCAGCAAAATAATCTGCGTTGTTAGCAAAATTTATATAGTAATCCGCTTTGGGAAGACGCCCGGTTTGGCCAACAACCGGCGTACTCCAACTGAACATACCAACCGCCAAAAGGACAAACCACACGATCGACGGTCGACATGAACAGAAGTAATCCCACGAACTGCCGCGAAACCCCACAGCTTGCTCTATTAACTGCTTCGATTGCATCATGAATTACTCCAAAGGAAAAACGCAATGGGTCACTTATCAACGCACCGGACGTAACGACTCTGCAAGCGAATGACGCCAGACCTCAGGATAGGCTCGCATCCGACAACCCTCTAGTCTTTTTCGAACCTCTGACGGTTTTAGATAACTCTGATTCCAAAAAACTGCTATCACAATTTCGAGGTGCGAGCCCAATCTTAGGCCCCCTCGATCAGCGATGAAGGTAACTTAAAGTCCATCTCATCTTAGCAGTTCGCCTAACCCGCCACAAAATATTAAACAGGGCAATCTAGGAAGCAAGTGTCCACCAAACCTCAACGGTTGTAATGATTTTTCTAGATTTGTTCCAAAGTCTACCACCTGTCGAGACGATAGAGTTTGTAACGGTTATCCCGCGGATGTGATGCTGTGATATGAAACCGCGGCACCGAAATATGGAGTTTTCCAACAGATGTATTCTCGAATGAAATCAAGAGCTCTTAGTTTACTATTATGTGGCGCCGCGATTATCTCGGCCGTCGCTTCCACCGGTTGCCAAATGAGCGTCGCCGGTCAAACGCTGCCAAGTGCGTATTTCCTCCGGGATGACGTACAGTATTTCGCGAAAGGTCCAGAGTTTAAACTCTCGCGAGAAGCTGCAGCGTTGAAAGAAGCGAGAGCAAACGAAAATCGAAACCGGTAAATAGGCCAAAGCCAGACTTTCTGGCTACCGATAGGTCTAGCGAAGCGTTCACATCGCAGCAGCCCGTCTTCATGAGCAATCAGTTGGCGGGTTTTTTATTAACTGCAATCCCTGTGCATCGTTATCAAACCGGCAACCGCTTATCCCCAACCGTACCGCTCTTCTGCGTGGTACGATTTTTCATGCGCTTCTCGAAACTGAGCTAGAACTCGAATTCGTGTCGGCGGAATTCTCAAAGATTGAGGGGGCTACTGCGCCCACATTTGCAAGATAGGTATCCCGAGGATCACCGCACCGACTACCGCTGCAGTTAAGCTCACCAGGAGAACCGCCCCGCTGGCGATATCGAGCGCGTTGGCAACATTATGGTCTGCTTGGTCCGTAATCGCTTTGGCCAGCGACTCAAGACTACTATTAAAAAGCTCAGCAGCCATGACGGTGCCGACACAAAGCATCAGCAATGAAATTGAGATCGGCTCTAAACCGATCCAGACCCCCGTTATTAAAACGACCATCGCGATCGGCACATGAACAATGAAGCTATTCAGGCTATTTGGCGATTGCGTACCCCTCAGCCCCAGCCAAAGGCCTCGAAACGATATCTTAAACTTCTCAGCCCAACGACGGTTCGAATAAACATCGCTGGGCGAATCGGCATCTCGCTCGTTAGCCATCTCTACTCCAACCAGTCAGAGCTGGCCGGTGGAATCGCTTTTCCACCTGGTCGGAATAATCGAGCACGGCTGCCGAATCGAGGTTCGAAACCGAATCGGAAACTTAAATTATCGCGGCTGACATCGTAGATTGCCCCAAACTGCCATAAAAACGATTCACCGATGTAAATCAGATTAAGACTTTCTCCGATATTTCCGGTTTCACCAAAATCAATCTGGCTGCCACCTTTGAAGCCCCATTTTTCACTCATCCGGTAAGTAACCGCCGCAGATAAAATATTGCTGCTAAGCGGGCCTTCGATCATTCGATAGCCCAAATATAAATTACCAACCTCTGGACGACTAAAATTAGTACCAAAACTTGCCGTTCTTAAACCTTGAGAAAAGAAGTCAAAATATCCGTCAGAGACTAATGAAAAACGATCTCCAATATGCCAGCGAAAATCATAATCAAACATCCCGAAATCCGCGCCGTTATTATCGCGACTGGCATTAGGAAATAAGATCGCTTGCGTATCGAACGTAATCCAATCGACAATCCGCTGTTTCCCAGGCATCCCGCGTTTGGTTTGCCATCTCTGCCGCACTCCAAATTTAATTGCCGATAAATCATCTGCAATTTCTGAGGATGCAGCGGTTACATTTCCCTGCATCCCCGAACGCATGGCAAAATACCGCTCATCATATTTGACGTCAACAAAATTTTCCCCAATCGGATTGTTAGACAATCCAAATGTCGTTTTTCCAAACCGACGCCGAAACGCTTCCTGGGAATCGTCATCGAGGTGATCATAAAGCGGCAAATCACTCATGTCTTGCGAGGAAGCAGAGTAAAACGCGTCCATGTCAAAGCTGACTTTATGGGCCAAACCATTAACGTTCCACAGGACACTTTGCACTGACGGATCAACTCGCCAAACGGGTAGACTGGCGCGAATTCCTGTCTGCCCATACCCTCGCAGCAAATCATTGCCTTGAAGATCTTCCTGCCAGTAACTTAGGTCACCCAGTAGATAAGGCACTACTTTGACAGGTCCAACCTGGACTGGAAAATCAAGCTCATTGCGGGTGCCAAATTTCATTCCGTCATAGGTTCGAATATCCGTGTCATTTACATTGGTTTCCCAAGCGAGAAAATTAAAATCCTCTTTCTCGCTGACGTCCTCAGGCTCGCTTGCCCGCTTCATTCTTACGTATCCAGCTTGCGAATGACTGTGCCAGATCGCTCGATTATTAAACAACGGTTGCCCAAGCACAAAATGCTCAGCTCGAACCCCCGAAGTCTGTGTGAAAAAACCGTTCAATTGAAAATCAACAGTCAGGTTCTTGGATTGTGTTCCTTCGTTTCGCTCCAACCAAAAACCTGTGGTGTGATCTTTATCCGTATCCCACTCCACCTCGTAATACTGCTCCAGAAAATTTCTGTCGGAGATGTAGCCGATCTCAGCGCGAACCACCGTACCGGTGATTAGATCTTGTCGATGCTGTAACCAAATTCGCCCACGAGGATTTTTTTCGGGGGGAATATCTCTTCTTTCCAGCCCAAGATTGTCCTCGCCTTGATCGTTGATAAACCAACTTCGATTCCGTCCCTTTACTTTCCCCCGATAACCGAAAAAAGAGTCTTTCTCATAGTTCAATTCAGAACCCACGCCGACTCCCCGGTCACTCAGATAATCCAAAATCCCGATCCACTCGCGTGTTCCATTAGCAGGCTTCCGCAGACCAAGGATCTGTTCCATATTCCAACCCGTTTTGACCTGAAAACCAAAAATCCGGTCATTTCCAATTCCAAATCGATCTAAATAAGGAGTTGAATCGCCCAGGCTAGACCGGAATCTTGGCCAGGCAAAAACAGGAAGTCCTCCAACGTAAACTCGATTTTGCTGTGCGTCGACGACGTACTCATCTTCGACCGAAAACAATCCAGTTTGCGGATTCACGGTCTGAAGCATAGTATCCGGATCAACAACCGGTATTTCTCTTCCTGAAAGACCAATTCGCTCCGATTGGATCCAGTATTTCGGTACCCCGAGTTGACTGGACGTGAATGCCGACCCAAACGCCTGCAAGTTGTTCTCATCATATTGCTGGACAACATCAGCTTTAAGCCGAATGGTTCCCTCAAAATCCGGCACCTTGGCTGTCAACTCTGCCTTTAAAATAGTTCCCTGGCGTGTCGTTGCATCGTAGAACATTCGCTCTGAGTAGATCGTGCGACTGCCCTTGGAAAAGATCACATTCCCTTCGAGATAAAATTGATCTCGCTTTGAACCATCCGGCAACACAGTTTGCCACTGGACCATATTGTCAGCAACAATGTAGAGTTTCCGATCGCGATCCCCTTTAAAAGGCTCAGCCTCCGCAATTAACGGACTATCAATTACAATTCGAATCCCTCCAACAGCCGTCGTAATTCGCTCGTTTGGGTTCTTGGGGTTAGGAGCGCTGCGTGTATTTAAATCGCCGCTCGAGTCCCGACCCGTGATCTGGATGTTTAATTGAGGTGGTTTCATTCCTCGCGCTGAAGACATATCCTGCAACAATACCGATGGCTTTTGAGAAGTCGAAGGCCCGATTAAAGGCGGTTGAAACTTTGGTTCGACTTGTTGTATTCGACCTGTTTGCGGCGAGACAACAATTGTCTCTTGGGGAACCATCAATCCAACGCGGCGAACGGACAAATCCAAGCCATCCCTCAAAACGGTCTGGAATCGATCGTAGATGACTGGCAAATCATCGAGATCCTGGCTCAATGCGTTTCGGTCAAGATCGACCGTCTTCGTTGTAAAAAACCGGCCCAACCATCGATCGTCAACAATTTGATCTGCCGATTCACCAACAGACTCATGGGCAGGCCCCTTTCGATCGAGTTGAACCACAACATTGCCTTCCAAATAAGCAATGATTTTGTAACCTCCCGATTCAGCAGGGATCCCTTCGGGAGACTCAACATAAACAATGGCTTCATCCGACGACGCACTCACCGAACCTTGAGTAATCAGCACGCCCCCGGTAATGTGCAAGACTTCAAATTGTCCAGCCTGCCAACGCGTGATATTCCCAGACGACACCGATATGGGATTGTCAGTAGAGGGACGGGGATAAGAAACTTGCTTCGCCTGAACGCAGGTCGTATCTAAAATAACCCCAAGCACCAGGACGCCAAACAGAATCAGCGTCAATCTCACCCCGCCAAAACAAATTCCCCGACAGCGCGCGTAAGAAGACGCACGGGAAATTGCTATCCATGGTTTTCGATTCTGGTAAAACAAGCTCAAGTCAAATGAACCGCTAGTCGATGATTTTGATACGCGTTACTCGACCCTGTTTTTTCTGAAACGAAAAAACTCGAAACGGCAAAACTCACCGTCCGTATCGCGCAGAAATAGGGTGCGGGAGTATAGGAGGGTGGGCAGGGAGCAACAAGCCGGAAAAATTGCGAAAACCACCGCCCAGCTCTCAAAGTCCCCGTCAAAACACTCGATTTTTACCGTGTTCGCTCCAACACTTCGGAGTGCTATCGCTTAAACTGATAGCACTCTAGATACGCTACTTTCTCTTTCGCCAGCAGACATCGGCCGTGAATAACTTTTTCTCCCTCGAAATTCCCTCAGTAATCAAACCTATCCTGAGTGATAGAGCGTTTAGTAACTACGCTCTGTCATCAAGTGATCCGCAGGTTAAATCTGAACTGGCTGGACTAACACTCGGCGACTGCTTTCCCTTGGGAATCCAAGACGACTCAATGGCTCAATGCTGTCTGTCAGGGCTCTGGTTGCTTCACAATTTCCTCGACGAATCTCATGAAATCAGTCAGTCTATTCACTCCCGAGAAGGCAGCTACTGGCACGGGATCATGCATCGCATGGAAGGTGATTATTGGAACAGTAAATATTGGTTTCGCAAAACGGGAGACCATCCGTGCTTGATAAATGTCCTTGGCACCTCTTCATGGCACCCAAGTGACTTCACCGATCAATGCGAAGCTCACCAAGAAGCAGACGAACATTTGTCGCCGGCACTCCAGGAAATCGCTGTCGCAGAATGGAGCGCATTGTTTGAATACTGCTACACCCATGCGTCAAGCAACTGAGACAATCAACTTCTAAGTCGACTCTGGCTTTTTAACAAAAAGCCTCACTCGTCGCGCCGCTTTCATTATCAACCGTTATCAGATGTCGGTGTCACCGTGGCACGCCCGATCGAATAGTAGGTAAATCCTAGTTCCGCCAACTGTGCTGGATTATAGAGATTCCTACCATCAAAAATCACCGGCACCTTCATCGCTGACTTAATTTCATCAAAATCAGGATGCCGGAACACGTCCCACTCGGTATTGATCGCTAGTGCATCAACTCCAGCAAGTGCATCCATTGATTTCTCAGCGTATTCGACTTTATCTCCCAACTCTGATTTAACATTTTCGACCGCTTCAGGATCAAAAACACAAACTGTTGCTCCACGCTCTAATAATTGCTCAATCATGACGAGCGCGGGTGCTTCTCGAATATCATCCGTCTTTGGTTTGAAGGCCAACCCCCAAACCGCGAACCTGAGGCCGGTTAAATCACCTCCAAAATGCTGGTCTACTTTTTTGGTCAATACAAACTTTTGCCTGTCATTTACCTGGTCGACCGCATCCAGGATTGTCGGGGGCAAGTCATTTGCTTTCGACATCGAAGCCAACGCTCGTACATCCTTGGGGAAACAACTTCCACCGTAACCAACCCCTGGAAAAAGAAACGAAAAACCAATTCGTTGATCATGACCAATGCCGCGTCGGACGTCATTGATATCACCTCCCATTTTTTCACACAGATTTGCCATTTCGTTGATGAAACTAATCTTAGTCGCCAACAAGGCATTGGCGACATATTTCGTCAACTCAGCACTTTCGGGTGACATTGAAAGAAAAGGCTTGTCAGTCCGCAGGAAAGGAGAATACAGTTCGTTTAGTATTTCTTTTGTTTCTTGCTCACGCACACCAACAACGACGCGGTCGGGATACATAAAATCATGAATCGCAGCCCCCTCTTTTAAAAACTCAGGGTTGCTGGCGACGCGATAATGGGTTTGGTTCAATTCAAATAAGCGACCATAAATTCCTTTGTTTGTTCCAACGGGCACCGTGCTTTTCGTTACCACCACCGTATCGGTGTTGATAAAAGGAGCAATTCCGGCAACGACACTCCAAAGCGCTGACAAATTCGCGGAACCGTCATCTCCTTGTGGAGTACCGACCGCGAGATAGACAACCTTCGCTTTCGTGACAGCAGATTCTAAATCAGTGGTAAAGTGCAAGCGACCCGCTTTATGATTCCGCTGAACCATCTCAGTCAATCCGGGTTCGTAAATCGGAATGATCCCTTCGTTCAACCGATCAATTTTCCTTTGATCAATGTCGACGCAAGTTACATTGTTCCCGCTCTCCGCAAAACAGGTGCCCGAGACCAGCCCGACATAGCCCGTCCCAATCATTGCAATATCCATAGAATCGCCACTTTAAATTCTTGACCGTTTAGACAACAAAAATGCTCGCTACACCTTTGAAAATATGCAATTCGATAGTAGTCAAGGACCAGACGACTGAGAGGTCGTTACCACAATCAAATTAGATAACCAAATTCCGATTCCAACGATTAACTTTCGCTTTCCTGCGAATCGCCCTCAGGTGCAGTAGACGGAGAATCCGCTTCACTGGCCGGTGAAGGCGAAGCTGACTCTGGAGCCCCACTCTCCGGTTCGTCACCCAATTCATCTCGAGGCACTACCGCAATAACTGCTAAGGAATCTTCCTCGTCCAGCCCCATGATTCGGACGCCTTGCGTGTTTCGACCAATCGTACTTACATCCGCACATTTGATCCTTTGGATTTTCCCCCGGGATGTCATCAACAACAGCTCATCGTCGTCATTGACCGACTTAACGCCTATCACTCGTCCATTGCGTTCTGTTGTTTTGATATCTCTCAGCCCTTTTCCACCACGCTTTTGAGTGCGGTAGCGCGAGCTGCCACTGCTGGAATCACCTTCGCCTTCGTCGGCTTCCTCACCAGTCTTTGAGTTCGCACCAAACATGGTGCGTTTGCCATACCCTTTTTCGCACGCAGTCAGTAACGTTGCTTCAGGGTCTGCAACTACCATCCCCACGACTTTGTCATCCGCCGCCAACGAAATTCCCTTCACTCCACTGGTATTCCGCCCCATTGGTCGCGCATCCGATTCTCGGAAACGAATCGCCATTCCCGTTTCAGTGGAAAGTACAATTTCATCGCCGGCCTTGGCAACAAGTACATCAATAATCTCATCATCTTCTCTCAACTTGACAGCGATAATTCCACCATTCCTCGGTCTGCCATAGGCCGACAGCGGCGTCTTCTTAACAAGCCCGTTCTTCGTCGCCATCACGAGATAGTGTTCTGCCGCGTCAAAATCTCGAATTGCCCGACAGGAAGCGATCGCCTCTCCGTCATCGAGTTGCACAATATTCACAATCGCTCGCCCGCGACTCTCGCGACTCAACTGCGGCAACTGATGAACTTTCCGCCAATGCACAATCCCTTTGGTTGTAAAGAACAACAGGTAATCGTGAGTACTGGCAGCAAAAATATGTTCAATCGGATCTTCGTCTTCGCTCTTCGCTCCCTTAATTCCCTTGCCACCTCGTCGCTGTGCCCGATAAGTACTGACAGGTGTCCGTTTGATATAGCCGCGATGGCTAATCGAAACGACCATATTTTCTTCTTCAATCAGATCTTCAAGATCGATATTGCGAACTTCCTCGTGAGACAGGACGGTGCGTCGCTTATCCGCATGCTTCCGCTGGATTTCTTCAAGATCCTCACGAATTATCAGATAGACGTTTGCATCGTCCGACAGAATTCTGAGATACTCCTTGATCTCCTCCAATAGTTTCGCATGCTGGCCACCGAGCTTTTCCTGCTCAAGATTAACCAACTGCCCGAGTGTCATCTTCAGGATCGCATCCGCCTGAATCCCCGTTAGATGGTAAACATCGGCTTCACCGCGCTCCTCCTGAAACACATTAAACCCGTCTTCACCGAGCGCTCTCTGCATCATCGAGGCAGGACACTCAATCCCCATCAACCCAGCTTTGGCTTCCGCCTGAGTCTTTGAGCTTCGTATGATCTTGATGATTTGATCGATATCCGCAAGCGCCAACAACAAACCTTCAATGGTGTGCTTCTGGCGGCGGGCACGATTCAATAAAAACTGAGTGCGACGACGGATCACTTGAACGCGATGTCGTAAGAACTCTGTGAGGAAGTCTTTGATCGAAAGTTCTCGCGGCTTTCCATCCACCAATGCCATGAAATTCATGGAAAAAGATGTTTGCAACGGTGAAAACTGATACAGCTGATTCAAGACCACTTCCGGATCCGCATCACTTTTAACTTCAATCTCAAGCTTAACCGGTTCCTTTAGATCACTAAGATCTTTGATTCCGGAAATACCTTTGACTTTATCGGTTTTGACTAGCGTCGCAATCTTGTCAACCACTCCGTCACGCGTCTGTTGAAACGGCAACTCGGAGACCACGATTTTAAAGCGATTTCTCTTGCTGGAAATTGGCTGAATCTCGCACTCAGCCCGAACGATGATCGTACTACGCCCAGTCCGATAAGCTTTAATCACCCCTGCCGTACCGCAAATGGTGCCGCCGGTGGGAAAATCCGGCCCGGGCAAAACGCCCATTATCTCGCTGATGGTGCATTCAGGATTCTCAATGACAATCTTTAGCGCTTCACAAACCTCACCCAAATTATGAGGCGGGATCGAAGTCGCCATACTCACAGCGATTCCGCTGGAACCATTGACGAGCAAATTCGGGAACTTACTTGGCAATACCGAGGGCTCCATCCGCCGCTCATCATAAGTTGGCGTGAAGTCAACTGTGTCCAACTTCAAATCTTCCAACATCAAGGCAGCGACCGGCGACATCCTCGCTTCGGTATATCGCATCGCCGCCGGAGGAAGACCTGCAATCGAACCAAAGTTACCCTGCTTATCCACCAGCACATGCCGCATGTTCCATTCTTGCGCCATCCGCACCAACGTTGGATACACGATGGACTCACCGTGCGGGTGGTAATTACCGCTGGTATCACCAGAAATTTTCGCGCACTTCACCCGGGAAGAACCGGGCGTCAAGCTAAGATCATTCATCGCCACGAGAATACGTCGCTGGGACGGTTTCAATCCATCGCGCACATCTGGCAGGGCGCGCGAGACAATGACGCTCATTGCATAGGTCAGATAACTGGACTTAAGCTCGTCCTCAATCGGCATCTCAAGAAACGATTCATTGCTATTTAAACCGCTGCCACCGCCGTCTTCATCCGGCTCCCGTGAGTCAGTCGACAATTTCTCCGCCTTTCAAACATATTAAGCTATGCAGATGATTGCTTTGTCGAGCAGAATTCAATAATGAAACTCAAGCAGCATTTCGAGCAACTTGACGTCTCTTTTCCACCAGATGATTGAAACCTGACCAAGCCAGGTACGAACCGCAAAAACCCACTTTACATGATCAGCAAATAAATGAGGGAAAACCCTCAAAAACCACTGTTTTCACCGCTTTTCCTGGCGGTGAACTGAACATTTAGATCCTACCAAAATCGACCACTTTTAACAACGTGCCAAGGTCAATTTAAGCCCTGAAAAAACCGCGGTTTTTTCAGGGCAGTTCCGACCCAAGAACGGGAGCTTTCTCGGGATAAACTTGACGATTCGATAGTCTGCTACCAACAATGGGTTACCGTGGTTCGCCCATTGACCGGATTCCCAATGCCTAAGCCCAAAATCAATCTTCGAATTTTGAATGAGAGTATCCTCAATCGATTCGAGCAGATTGATGAATATCCTTCCGAATCCGGACGGCACCCATTGGACTCATTGGGACACGCAGATTCACAGCACTCCACTCCGCATCTTTTCTTAAACTTAGACACGGCTACTCTGCCTGATTCAAGACCTATCCAAGAGGCTCCCCGCGTAGATTTAGGCCAGGACATCAGTCCCACACTAACTCATCGCGTTTCATGTAAAGAGGGTGACATCTGGCTGGCAGGTTCCGCTTTGCTATGCAGTTGCCCTGACTGCAATGCTCCAATGACGATTCGTGTCTGGCTTGGACTTGCGGATTGCTGGCGTTGCCAGACGAGTATCTCGCTCACGGAAGAACAAATTCACGCTGTCAACAAACTTGCCAAAAAAACGATTCCTAAACGCAGCTCTGCATCGCTTCCAGTTCCCATGCCAGTCAGACAGACGGTCGGTCTCTCAACGAAGGTAACTCAGCAACCACGAGAATCTACCTCCGTGGCCCACTGGTCCGAAGACGAGCTTGAATCACTTAGCCGTACTTCCTCCATTGCCAACTTTGTTCGCAACGGATTCGTCGGAACCCCCGCTTGGCTCGTCAGCTTAATCCTCCATGTCATCGTTATTTTGATTTTAGGATTAATCGTGTTTCGCGATCAGCCTCCTCCGCAACCCACCATAACGCTCTCCACCTCGCTTAGTTCAGATGAGCGCCTTGGCGGTGATATTCGATTTGAAAATCCGGCCAATGATTTGCGAGACGATTTCAAGCTGGCCAGTGAAATGACCAAGGGTGAAAATGAATTAAGACAATTCATGGAAAAGGCAAATCGGGATGCGAAATCACTCCAAAACGACCCGATTCCCATTGCACCTTTGAAAGACATCGAGCGTGTCAGAAAGAACATTACCACCAACCCGGATCGCAGGATGTCATTTGAGGCTCGCGACCCTCGGATTCGCTCAGAAATCGTTCGCAAAGCAGGAGGCACAACTCTCACTGAAGCGGCCGTTGCCCGAGGCTTACGATGGTTGGTCTCAGTACAAAACAACGATGGAGGCTGGAGCTTAAAAAATTATTCTAATCACCAAAAGCCGAATAATGCCAGCGACATCATGGCGACCTCACTCGCTCTACTGCCGCTCCTCGGAGCTGGCCAGACCCACGAATTTGGCATTTACAAATCGAATGTCGCAGCTGGACTGTCATGGCTGATTAAACGTCAAAAAACCAACGGTGATCTGCGAGCTGGTTTTGCCGGACAGGCCGGAATGTACGCCCACGGGCAAGCTTCAATTGTACTGTGCGAAGCCTATGCGATGACTGGTGATCAAGCGTTTCAACAGCCCGCGCAAAACGCAATTCAGTTCATTGAATCAGCTCAACATGGTAAAGGAGGCTGGCGATATCAACCGGGGCAACCGGGAGACACCAGCGTTTTCGGCTGGCAAATGATGGCACTTCAAAGTGCTCAAGCACCCAATATCGATCTTGAGATTAACTCCTCTACACTCAAATTGGCCGACTATTTCCTCGATCAAGTTTCGGCCCCGGCTAGTTTCGCTGCCCGGCGGAATAAGCGATTGCCCACCGGTTCTGCCTATGCTTACCTTCCCGGAAAATCTGCTACCCCTGCAATGACGGCGGAAGCCATCCTCTGCCGCATGTATCTTGGCTGGAAAAAAGACGATCCCAGACTTTCTGTTGCGGTAAAATGGTTGATGGACGACCACCTTCCGAGCAAACGAAACCCTAACCTCTACTATTGGTACTATGGCACGCAGGTCATGCACCACTACGGCGGGAAACCGTGGGAAGCCTGGAACCGCAAGATGCGTGAACTCCTTATCTCAACACAAAACACCCGCAGCTCAAATGCGGGGAGTTGGGACCCTGGAAAATTCGAATGGGGTTCTCAGGGCGGTCGCATTTACACAACAGCACTCGCCGTTTGCACATTGGAAGTTTACTACCGCCACCTTCCCCTATTTGATCCTATCGAGCTAAACTCAGAAGACGAATAAAGATTCTTGCAACACATCTGGAACCCCATGCACCCGTCACCAGCGAATTCACCAGCCCGACACTGGTCCCTTCAATCGACCACCCTTCATTTCACCCAGGTCCCCACCGTGATGGGTATCGTCAATGTGACGCCCGACAGCTTTTCCGATGGCGGATTATTCATTGAAACAGATCAAGCAATCGACCATGCTCTTAAACTGGCCTCCGAAGGTGCCGGAATTCTCGACATTGGCGGCGAGAGCACACGACCTTATAGCCAAACAGTCGATCAAAAAGATGAGCTCGAACGAGTCATTCCAGTCATTCGAGGCCTAGTCAAACAAACCGATGTTCCAATTTCAATCGACACCACCAAAGCAAGTGTTGCCCAAGCGGCCATGGACGAAGGAGCGCAAATTATCAATGACGTTACGGGGCTCGAAGGCGATCCCAAAATGATTGATGTCGCACTCAATTCCAGGGCAGGGGTGTGTGCAATGCATATGCAGGGCACACCGCAGACAATGCAAGACAGCCCGCGTTATCTAGATGTTGTCCAGGAAATCCATGCTTATCTGGCGAAGCGAAAAATCCATTTACTTGATGCGGGAATTCCAGTTGAAAAAATATGCCTGGATCCTGGAATTGGATTCGGCAAATCCCATCGTCATAATCTCGAACTGCTTAACAAGTGCGACCAGTATCTTGATCTTGGCTGTCCCCTCCTCATCGGCCATTCACGAAAAGGGATGATCGGTAAAATTCTTGGCGACCCGGATGCCAATCGCGACTCAGCAACTATGGCAATTACACTCATGCTGGCCCGTAAAAAAATCCAAATTGTACGCGTTCACGAAGTGGGGGAAACGGTACGAGCACTCAAGGCATTCGCCGCCGTTGGAGGAATCGATGGACAAGTTACAATTCCCACCGAAAACCAATGACGCTCAACCTGCTATTCGATGAAACTTTTCAACAGCACCGCCCGATCAACATTATGATTTTTACCGGGCTCAAATGAGACAGGGATCGATCGGTCAAGCAGAAAGAACCCACGAGATCGATAGATTTCACCAACCTGACTACCCGCTTCAACGCCTCTGCCTTTGTTTGCTTTCAGTTCGCCTTGCGCGTTGGTCTCGAAATAGCCAACCGTAATCCAGATCGCGAACACACTCGACCTGGTGGTCACGAGGTTCCCCAACCGCTGCCGCATGTCGTTTCTAAAATAGGCAGAACGTTGATCAAAATTAGAATTGAAAAAATCAAATACCGGCAATTCCAAATCAGAATTTGAATAATCACCACTTGGCAATCGAAACAAACCACATTGACTTGGCATAACGTCATATCCAACAGGCGCGCGATTCGCCGCAACCGCGGGTCGATAAGGATTTCTAAACTGGTCCGTCGTCCCACCATCTCGCGACCTCACCCAATCTTCAAACTTGAGATCAGTTGAGTACCCTCCCATCACACTATTCCAAACTTCCGGGTCTAACACTGTGTTAATATTGACTTTCCCGGGATAGCGATAATTCGAAATCCCATCAAACGGCGCAGCAAGACCAAACGAAATTTCATGATCATCATCATTGAAAGTTGCCGGGTTAACATAGGTTTCTGTTCCGGAAAACCTTGACGGAACTTCCACAAAGTCGAGAACCCGATGCAAACCTGGACCGAAAAAACTCCCCTTCACTTGGTCGGCGTGAAAATTCAATAGGTGCGGATACTGAGAAGCATAACTCTGACACTCAACATTTGGGTAATCCGACTCAAAATCATCCTGTTGCATCGGCTTAAAAACATCTCGCCGGTTCCCGTCGAAGGCGTCCGCTGGCATATCAAAAACCCGCGTCATCCAATAACTTGATGTGAAGGGCACGTTGACCAATTCCAACTGGCTAACGTAAGGACGATTGCTCCACGTCAACCAGCAAAAGGGTTCCTTGTCACCATCAAATTCAAAATCTTCAGAGACTCTGTAGGCGGTGTTCAAACCGCCAAGTGATTCCAGTAAATTCCAACTCAGTACATGGCTGTCCAGCAGATCGAAAAAATTATCGCAATCTTCGGGTGCTGGATAATCATCTAGCCCCTGCAGTCCATCGTGATCACTTTTAAACAACAGCCGATTTCGTTTAGTAGTTTGTCCGTAATCGCCCGCGCTTCCCCGACGTTCGTGAGTTCCAAACCGCATCGCCCCTAAATCTTCATTCATATTCGGGTCTGCGTCAGCGGAATTTATATTCACGCCATTGAAAGCAAATAGATCAATTGAACAAGTATCGATTGTTCGATAAGGATTGGAGGTCTTATTGAAAGCAAGCAACGGATTTGCCAAGCGTTGCAAATGGACGACGCGGTAGGGCTTCCGCTGATCAACATCCGCGTCCGCAAGACCATCGTGTTGCAAATACTTTTCGTAGTGATCTGGATCGAGCCGCTTATCGATGGGCTCGTCAAAAGCATAGTCGACTGGCGTGCCCGGAGTCGTCACATTTTCCGTAAACTTAAGTCCGTCTGCAACAGGTGCGAGTCCGATCGGCGCCCCACCTGCAATCGTCCCGACTCCCTTCAGCCCTGCATAACCCTCGATTGGGTCACTCACGCCAAGTTCCCGTTCCCAACCACCATCGTTTAGGCCGATCGGCAAATTGACCGCTGAACGAGTGAACTTTTTCATCTCCAAAGCATCAGGATCCCACTGCACAATTTCGATTTGCTCATTCGTCGGATCTAAACTGATTCGGCGGGTTCTATTCTGTAGCTCATCCGCCTCCAAGGCCTCTGGCGTAATTCTCCGCCCGATATAATTATCGAATCGCTGACCGACCTTTTGTCCTGCAGTTCCAATGACTGCATAACGACCGGGCCCCACAAAGCCCGCTTGGATGTCATCTTCTGGAAAATACACCTCTGGCCCAACATCCACGGTAAACGATGGGCGGGCGAAATAAATCCTTCGCACGGGAGTAATTGACTTGCCGTTTGGATTGCGCGCCGCATCGTCAGGGTCAAGCGTTTCCTCGTCCGTTTCAGTAACAACCAATCGCCAAACGGGACTGGTGCCGTCGGGAGATGTTTTTTGCAAATCGACGCCGTTTAAACCCGCGTCGTAAAGTTCACGGGGCCGAACTTGATTCGCATCGTTCATAACCCATGGATTATACAATTCGAAAAATGCAGACACCTTCGGAACCAAATGACTGTCAAAATCTTCACCTGGTTGATCCTGCGTGTAGGCGGCCGTCTCTCCTTCAACGACATCCTCCTGCGCAAGATTTTGAGTCCTGCGATCATGGGTCGCGAGCGTTTCCGTAATCAGTAACTCGGGACGTTCGGCGCCCCAAACAACAAATCGCATATCCGGCGCAATGCCATTATCTGGCTCAAAAATACTCCCGTCGACATCCCACCCGTCCCAGGGATTCAAATCAAAAACAAAAGGAGTCATGATCGAATCCCGATCGCGAAAATCGACGACATTGGCAACCCATTGAGCAATGACTTTTCTGAATTCCGTTAGATCAATGGCATCCGTTTTTCCATCTTCGTTGAAGTCGTACCAATCCTGTACATTGGTCAGCCCATCTCCGTTGCGGTCAATTTTTTCAGTATTTAACAATGTGACCACGTACAGATGTCGCGCAAATCGAATCCTTGCAAACAGGCTGTCCGGATCCCCCGTGAGCACCGAGTCGTTATCATGATCAAACAGGAAAGTCGCCCCGTTGGGATGCACCAAAGAATCAATCTCGCCCATCTCGTCGGTGACACCGTTGCCGTTATTGTCGATTCCATCTCCAAACGGCCGATTCACGTTCATCGGCAATCCGCGGAAAACTTCAGGAGGCAGCATCAACGATAACTGGTCGTCATCGCCAAGAATCTTTGCGAGTTTGATGGGTAGATTCTCGAAACTCGTTGGAACCTCGTAACTGTGGGTTCCTACCGAGTGGCGGTGCCTACCGTTTACAGATAAACCAAGATCGATCAACCGAGGTGACAAGGTTTTTGAATCTACATCGAACGGCCGTAACAACCGTTCAAGGTCTTTTGCTGAGTAAGGAAAATCAGCACTCCCTGTTTTAGCTCCCGTTGAGTCTGTTGCAGCAAAAGACATCTCATAAGGTGAGTCCATCACCTCTGTTTCGAGAAATGAAAAAGCGACATCAGAGACTGGCATCCCAATCGCGACTTCCGGATCTGAGACATCGCGAATCTCCGGATAGCCGACCGAAAATCGCCCAAAAACATCCATGGCTGAACCGAAATGCCCGTCGACAGTCCCGGGCACTTCTGCCCCAAATCCGACATTGGGATATCCAAATAATTTATACTCCGACCAGCGATCCCGACGGTTTGCATCTCCCGGCAGACCGTCGCTGCCGTACCGATCCAACATGACCGCTTCAGCATTGGCAATGAGGTTATCCATTCGAATTTCAGGAGGACCATATCCCTGTCCTCTCTTTGATTCAGTCACGTCGGGCAGCAATGGAATGGTCCTCATCTGCTCCCGCCCTGGCAACTGCGTCAAGTTACCATGGGCATTGAGATTGATCCGACCGTCGAGGTCCACCACTAAGTAAGAAACCAGCGGCTTGACCACAACGCCGTCACCTCGGGATTCTTTCGGCAGACCAATATCCATCCAAATTCCATCTATTTCACCGTCGTTGTTATTATCAACCGCGACACCATCGCCATTGGGGCCTCCGTTTTTAAGAGCACGGAAATCACCACGTGCATTGGATAACAAATTGGGACGATGGAAACTGGAATGCTTAAGTGAACCATCCGGATTGATTCCAGCCAGAAACATATTCTGGAAATCGAATGTATCATAGGGTTCATTGGGGGCCATGGAGTTTGCTTCCCAACCGGCAGATGGGTTGTTTTGCATCGCAAAGTAACCACTTCCGGTTTTGCCCACTAACTGATTGAGAGAGCGGCCAACCTGATTGGGCTGCAACGCGTTCGCCCCAAGGGCGGGAGCACCAACACCAACGTGTGCTCGGAATTGTCCTGCGCCTGTCCCTGAAAATGGACGACCATTAATGACGACTCGACGGTTCACCAACTGAGATTCAGCGTCAGTTACATTGAACCGAGAATCAATTTGACTTGGTAAAACAATGAAAGTGTGCTCACCTTCATCGACTTGATGATCAACGATTCGAGCAGTTAGCCCGCGAGCAGGCCCGGAAACTACGCCGATTAACAAACCGGTCATCGATCCGCTAACAGCTTCCGGAACAAACATTTCTCCGTCGATCAAACGCGTCGCGTCACCGTTCAACGTCAAGACAACGAAATGTTCACTGCTGTCCGCCTCCGCGGAAGCAACCGTGGCCGAAATCCCGTAACCGTACATGTCGGCCAGCAAACTGTGTCCCCGCAGTGGCGAACTTGAATCGGCCAAAGCCGGACCTCTGACCAAATCGTAAAACGCCCGCTCAAGCGTCGCCTGGCGATCCTTATCATGGATGTGCTTGGTTGAACGTTTTCGGGCTGCTCGAAAATAGTCGTTGGAAACTAATACAAATGTGGTTCCCATTAATAAAAACAAAACGATCATGGTCACCACAAAGATCAAGGTGATCCCGCGGCGAGGCGTGCTGGAAATTTTAGACGAGTCAAGTCTCATGATAATTTTTGGCGCAAAGACATTTTCGGCGTGTGTCTTGTTTAAGTATCGGAATTCAAAGGGTCAGCAGGCGGTATTATTTGCAAAGCCTGATTGAGTCGGCTGAATTCACCTCACACGACCCCGTTCTTTTAACTAACCAATATTTTCGGCAATCTAGCCACCGATAGCATTCCGTTGAAAAGATTGCCTCTTCCAATACGAGGCTCGAATCGAAATTGGTTTATCGATGCTCGGCAATTATTTCCAAACGGCTAACAAAAGCAAATAATCTTCTGAGACCAGCTGCTTTCACCTCGTAAAAACCGGTCTCCCCTTTGTTTTCAACCAGACCAGCGCTCGCCAACGGCATCCCAACTGCTGAATTCAAATACGCAAAAACAAGCTGAACCGACCGCTCCTGGAATCGTTCAAAACCAATCGCCAAGCTTCTTAATGGCAATTTATCGAGACCTGCTTTTTTAGACGTTAGCGGACTAAAGGCCACAGCAACGACAACAGCCAAGGGTGGTTTTTTAAGCAATCGCTACATTCGTTAAAATCGATACAACCGGTTGGACATCTATGAATCCGAATTAACTCGAAACCGATAAAACCGAAATTCTACGCAAAATTAATGCCCTGAATCAAATGCCCTAATTAGCATGGAAAAGCAACTTTTCAGATTCGGCACTTTTCTATTTTCAACTTTGATTTTCTCCATCGAGAAGTAATTCCATGTTTGAGGAACACTCAACAATCGCCCCAACAGACATGTTGCGCGTCTTGGCGCGGCACGCTTTTAAAGCGCTTATCGTCTTTTCCTTAATCGTTGCCGCAACCATTGCGTGGATCATCTTAACTCCAAAGAAATACGAATCGGTAGCAAAAATTTACGTTCGTCTCGGCCGGGAGAGCACAACTCTCGATCCTTCTGCCACCACAGGACAAACCGTCAACATTCAGAAATCTCTTGATTCTGAAATCAACTCAATGCTTCAAATTCTCGGCAGCCACGAGACCGTCAAGCGAGTCGTCAATGATATTGGACCGGATGTAATCATAGCCAACTCGATCTCCTCGAGTGGAGCACCTGTTAAGAGCGAACCGCCGAGCTGGAGTTTGAAAGACTGGATCTCAGACCTTAAAAGTTCCATCATCAAGAATGAGTTTTCACCAACCAAGACTGAAACTGCGATTAAATTGCTTCGCGAACGCTCCAGTTTTAGCGCTCCGAAGGACTCCAATGTCCTAAATATTATTTGCCAGGCTGGCCACCCGGAACTCGCTAGAAAAATTTCAGCGTCCTGGGCATCTGCCTTTGTAGAAGAGCACCTCCGCGTGACCCGCACCAATGGTTCCTTATCGTTCTTCGCGGATCAGGTTGAAAAAAATAAATCCAGACTGAGTTTAGTCCAACGCGAACTTCGGGATGCCAAATCGGAAGCGGGATTAGTTTCGATTGAAGGGCAAAGAAAAATTCTCGAAGACCAGGCGAACTCAATCAAAACACGACTCTCAACTAGCCTAGCGTCACTGGCCTCGACCGAAGCTAAACTCAATTCGATTGAGCTAACCCTGCAAGCCGAACCGGACCGCATCGAGAATGACGAAAAAAAAGCCATCCCGAATGGTTGGTATGAACTGCGAAATAAACTCTTTGACCTGGAAAATCTCGAAAATGGATTGAAAGCAAACAAGTCTGATTTGCACCCTGAAGTGATTGCAATTACAGGACAACGCAAGGCTCTGGAAAAAATTCTCGAGAGCATGAATCAGGTAACTTCCGAATCAACGAGTAGCCCCAATCCAACTCGCCTGCTATTTCATCAATCGCAACTCAATGAACAGGCGCTCGCATCGGCACTCAAAGCTGAATCCAAAGCTCTCGAACAACAGGCTGCCGCCAACCTATTGGAATTCGACAAGCTTAACGCCCACGAAGTCGTCATTCAGGAACTCGAACGACAAATCCTTAGCTTAGAAACCATTTACCTAGCGAGCGTAGCAAGCCGAGAACAGTCTGCGATCCTTGAAGGTCTTGAGCTTGCCAACATCTCTAGTGTGAGCCTGCTGCAGAAGGCAAGTTACAGCTCGCAAGCCGCTGGCATTGGCCGCCTAAAAACACTTTTATTGGGAACCGCTTTGGCCGTGTTCGCTGCCCTATTCGTCATATTTACCTGCGAGTATTTCGACCACTCCTACGCCACACCGGAACAAGTTGAACAATCACTTTCACTTCCCGTCATAACCGCCATTCCTCAAGATCGCCGCGAAATAGTGGAGGTGAATTAAGCATGGTTGCACCGACCTCCCTCAAAGAAGCTCCACCTCGCTCAATCACACTGCGAGATCGGGAGCATATCGCCAGTTCGCAATACGTCGAGTTGATCGACCACCTGCGTGAATGTGGTTACGGCTTCAACGACAAAAAGTCTCTTGGGATTACCAGTTCTGTTTCGGGAGAAGGGGTGACCACGATTGCCTGCAACCTTGCGTTGCATCTTGCATTTTTCACCGACTGCCGTGTGATACTTGTTGACGCCAACTACTCTTCGCCACGCCTCCATCAAATTTTTGGCATTGGTTCAAAACTTGGACTCGCCGATCTTTTCGCCGAAACTGCAATGGAGTCTGAGTGTATTCACGATTTAGCAAACAACAATTCTGGAACGCTTCCCCGCGGCCTTCGCCGAAGAATCAAACGACTTTCAACTAACTCCAACAGTCCGCTCTTAAGTCGCCGTGCTCCGTCATCGATCGACCTTGCTGTTTTGCCTGCCGGAGAACCAAATCACCAGACCGCTCCCTCATCAGCTACCCGCTACGATTTTATCGAAACGGTTCAATCCGAATTCGACATGGTCATTGTTGATCTTCCTCCGATGCTCTCGCAGGCGCAACACGGCGTAAACCTTGGATCTCTTGACGGAAATTTATTTGTAATACAAGCAGAACAAACGACCGACCAGGCAACTCGGAAAAGCCTACAAGCGATTCAGCATCGCGGTGGAGAGCTGGCCGGCGTTGTTCTCAATCGGTGTCGAAGACGATTTTTATAACGGAATTCGTCTTTCTTCACTTAAGCCAGACACC
>JAALLA010000006.1:5432-19968 GCA_011087765.1 Pirellulaceae bacterium | reverse complement strand
ACCGGTACCTGCGGTCACAATTTTAACAACTACGAAAATCAAACGTGATCTGTCACCGAAAGGGACGGAGTGCGCGCGGACCAATGACAACCGAACCCATCGTTATCCCAACGAAACTAAAACCCATTCCGATGTGGAAGCGCGCCATTGACCTAGGTGGTGCCGCCTTGGGTCTAGTAGTCCTTTCACCACTACTGATTGTTGTTGCGATCCATATCAAAATTTCTTCCCGTGGCCCCGTCTTTTTCAAACACCAACGATACGGCTACCTCGGACAACCAATTTATGTATGGAAATTTCGCTCCATGCACATTCACACCGACCCGGATGTTCATCAACAGCATGTTCTTGAACTGACGAATGATGACTCACAGCTAACGAAAATCAACAACGACGCACATTTAATCTTTCTGGGAAAATGGCTGCGATGCACGGCGATTGACGAACTTCCACAATTGTTCAATGTGATCAAGGGCGAGATGAGTCTGGTGGGTCCTCGACCCGACGTGATTCCCGTAAACCAATACCGCGAGTGGCAGCGAATTCGGTTCATCGTTCTGCCAGGCTTAACGGGGCTTTGGCAGGTGAGTGGTAAAAACAACACAACTTTTAACGAAATGAGCCAACTGGATGCAGATTATGTCCAGCACCGCTCTTTCTGGTTAGATGCAAAAATCATTGCAATGACCATCCCTTCAATTATTCAGTTAGTGCTCCAGAGTTCCTCTGAGACACAACCCAACTCATAAAATTGGCTACTCATCGAAAGTTAAATTCATGATTCAACCTCAAAACCCCAGTCAAATTCGAATCGGTATCGTTGGACTTGGTTACTGGGGGCCCAATCTTGCCCGCGTTTTGAACAGCCTAGATAATTGCGTAGTTACGGTACTTTGCGACCGGGATCCAGATCGACTTAAGGCGTTTGGGAAAAAATACCCAATGGCCTTAACCAGTATGGATGCAGCCGACATCATGACCACAGAGCATGTCGATGCAATTATTATTTCTACGCCTACGAAAACCCATTATCAGTTGGCACAACTCGCCCTGACTAACGGAATTCACACCTTTGTTGAAAAGCCACTGGCAACCTCGACCGCCGAATGTGATTCCTTAATCAATCTTGCCGATGCCAACGATTTAAAATTGTTTGTCGGTCATATTTTCCTTCATTCAGCTCCCGTGGCCAAACTAAAAGAAATGGTTCTCAACGACGAATTTGGCGAGATCTACTACATGAGTTCGACTCGTCTCAATCTTGGCCCGGTACGCTATGACGTGAGCGCTCTTTGGGACCTCGCACCTCATGATATTTCAATCATGCTCGAATTGATGGGTTCGCCGGTCGCTGTGAATTGCTCCGGACTGGCGTACCTCAACCCCTCAAATCATGACGTCTGCACCGTCAATATTCATTTTGAAGACAACCGCATGGGGATTATTCATGTCAGCTGGCTGGACCCTCATAAGAAGCGGGAAATGACGGTAGTCGGCAGTAAAAAAATGGCAATCTACAACGACATTGAGTCGTTGGAAAAAATAAAAATCTATGATAATAGCGTTGAGTTCGAAGACCTGTCCCCCCAGGACGATAAAACTTATGCAGACTTTCGAGTGAGTTATCGGTACGGCGACATACATTCTCCAAGGATCAATGAAGTCGAGCCCTTGAAGGCCGAACTGTTGGATTTCATTGACTGCATTACCGCCAACAAACAACCGAAAACTGATGGCCGAAACGGGAGGGATGTTGTTCAGGTACTCGAAGCGGCTGACCTTTCATTGAATCAAAAGATGGGGGATGTCCACCTCTCCACGTTAAAACGAGCCGACACAGTAAAAGAAATGAAACTGGTCAAATAATGACGGACTCGACACAAGTGCACCCTCAAGCACTGGTCGAATGCGAGACCATTGGCCAAGGCACTCGCATTTGGGCATTCGCGCACGTAATGAAAGGAGCGACGCTGGGTGCAGATTGCAACGTAGGTGACCACGCCTTCCTTGAAACCGGTAGTCGCGTTGGCAACAACGTCACCATCAAAAACCACGTTTGCATTTGGGAGGGCATTATCATTGAAGACGAAGTGTTTCTTGGCCCTCACGTTGTGTTTACCAATGATAAATATCCCCGCTCGCCAAGAATGAACAGGATCGCAAACCGGTATCAACAAAAAGAAACCTGGCTTGAGTCAACCGTTGTCAAACAAGGTAGCTCCATTGGAGCAAATTCTACCATCATGCCAGGCATCACCCTCGGTGCCTATTGCATGATTGCGGCTGGCTCAATCGTCACCCGGAATGTAGAGCCACATGCCTTAGTGGCTGGCTCCCCCGCAAGACGTGTTGGAACCGTTTGCTTTTGCGGCTTGAAAATGTCGCCTCAGGCTGGGCCAGCATGTCCGAATTGCGATGCAACGATCGCCGATTTTATGCCGCTGAACTAACTGGCACACTCTCCGAACACACCTTTGAAATGACTACTTTGAAACGAAACCTAGGAAAGCGTTAAACCTATGAAAGCGGTAACCGTCCCTGTTCCTTTTGTTGATCTAAAAACTCAATGCAATGAATTAACATCCGAAATCATGCCTGCAATTGAAAATGTCATTCGGCGTGCCGCTTTTATTTTGGGCGCGGAGGTTGACGAATTCGAAGAGAAATTTGCTGACTACTGTGATTCCGGCTACTGCGTTAGTGTCGCCAGTGGAACCGACGCGATTCACTTAGCACTTCGAGCTGTCGGCGTTGGACCGGGCGATGAGGTCATTACGGCGGGAAATTCTTTTGTCGCTACTACGTTTGCAATATCGCATACCGGTGCAACGCCCGTTTTGGTCGACATTAATCCATCCGACCACAACTTAAACGTCAATTTAATCGAACAGGCAATCTCACCAAAAACCAAAGCGATTGTGCCTGTCCACCTTTATGGTCAACCCGGCAACATGCAAGCGATTCAGGAGATCGCTGAAAAACACGGTCTCAAAATTGTCGAGGACTCCTGTCAGGCTCACGGCTCGGAGTACTTTGGAAAACGGACTGGCACACTTGGGGACGCTGGTTGCTTTAGTTTTTATCCGGGTAAAAATCTTGGTGCTTTTGGTGATGGAGGTGCGATTGTAACGCAAGACCCAAAAGTCGCGGAACGTCTGAGGCTCCTCCGCAATTACGGGCAGCGTGAGAAGAATGTCCACAGCATGCTCGCATTTAACAGTCGACTCGACACGTTGCAGGCGGCAGTTCTATTAGTCAAACTCCCGTACCTTGATGACTGGAATAATCAGCGGCGAAAGGCTGCAGCTCTGTACCACCAGTATCTGGCCGATTCTGAATTGGTTTTACCAACGGAGAACGAAGGGGCACGACACGTCTACCACCTCTTCGTCGTCAAACATCCGCAGCGAAAACAGCTGATGGAATACCTGAATCAACAAGATATCTTCTGCGGAATTCATTATCCCAATCCCCTCAATCAGGCAACGCCTTATTTAGATGTTCGATCTGCACCAAACAACCTGCCCGTCTGTACAAAGCTAGCCGACGAAATATTCTCACTCCCGATGTTTCCTGGCATTACAGAATCTCAAATCCAGCGTGTCAGTAAGGCAATCAAATCGTTCGACGCTTCAGCACATTAATGCAAGACCGCACGGCCCAACTTACAACCTTTGACGGTGCTTTCGCAGATGGCGAAAGTACAGCGACACTCCTAGGCAGGCAACTATCCTCCACCAATAACCAAATGGCATTTTGGTGGAGGCGGGGTTTACTGGGAATCGTCGTCATCGAATTGCCACTTCAGATCGACAAGTATTTCTTTCACGACATTGACCAGGCACTCACAGGAGCATTGAGCGGGTATATCGTTTCAATTTCAACTTTTTGCTTGATCCTCTTGTACGCCCAATGGCTCCCTAAACTGGTAATCGAATCACGTCCACTGCGGGGAAATTTCGCGCTTACTATTTACACTGCCATCGTAACAGCATCAACGATCTGGGCCCTGCAGCCGTCCCTCGCCCTGTATGAAATATTTCTTTTGGGACAGTCGTTTCTCCTGTTTATCTACATCATTAATACCGTCACTGAAAAGAAGGATGTGATATTTATTGTCACTTGCCTGACACTCTGTTTAGCCGGCGAAGGCATGATGATGTTGCTGACACAAGGTCTGCGCCGAACCCTATCACTTGGCCCAATCTATTTTGATTACAATGAAGCCACCGGACGGGTTAGTGGATCCTTGGGTGCCGCGAATATCGCTGCCAGTTTCTTCAATCTTTTGATCCCTTTATGCTGTTGCCTCCTGTTCTCCTCCAACTCAAAACGACTTCGCCAGCTTTCAGCCTTCGCTCTTTTATTTGGTGGACTTGGCCTTGTGCTCACCCTTTCCCGCGGAGGATGGCTCGGCACTACTTTTTCAATTGGCCTTTGCATCGCCGTAGCACTTCAAAAAGGTTGGTTGTCACGCGCGTTATTTCTTAAATTCGCACTTGGTTGTTGCTTGTTAATCATCTCTTGTTTACCACTGCTTGCAGAGCGGATCTTTGGCGATGATAACGGCTCAGCCCAGTCAAGAATCTCCCTCATGCAAATCTCAACCCTAATCATTGCCGACCATCCATTTGGAGTGGGGGCGAATAACTGGGCCGTCGCCGGACAGCAATATGCTGATCGGACTAGCTTTCGCGAAGAGTGGTTCTACACAGTTCACAACAAGTATTTACTTGTCTTGACCGAAGTTGGAGTTGTTGGACTACTGGCCTTTGGCGCATTTATCCTCACGACTATCCGCAGCGGCTGGAGGACCATCGGTCGCTCTGATCGCGCGCTAGTTCCGATTGCACTAGGCTTAACTGCCGGAATCTGTGGGCAGCAAATTCACATGATGGGCGAGATTTTCAACAGTCGCTCTCAAGTCCAACTGCTGCTTCTGTCCGCCGCATTGATCTTCGCGATCGACAAGATCACGGCACCAAAATCGAGTTCAATTGAGATTGAATCTCCTTGAATAATCGTCCCGAAAACAATCGCGAAGCCCGTAGGTTTGCGGGAAACCTAGTTTCAATATTATCCAGTGATGTGGTCAACCGAGGCACGACCTTCCTGATCTACATCATGGTTTCGCGGGAATTAGGAACACTCGCATTTGGCCAGCTTTCTCTAGCATTGGCATTGTTTTATAGCTTCCAAACCGTCGCTGTCTTTGGCTTGCAGCAATTTATCACCCGCGAGGTCGCCAAACAAACTGACAAAAGCCAACGTTACTTTACAAATGCGTTGTTGATTGGTTTAACGACATCCATCATTGGGACAGCCCTAATGATGGCCATGACCGTTCTACTCGACTATTCACCGGAAACCCAAAACTTAATTTTAGTGATTTCACTTGGGATCATCCCATTTGTAATCAGCTCGATTTGCGACTCCGTAGTCCGGGGTTGGGAAAAGATGCACTTAATTGCCTTTGCCCAAATCCCAGCCAATGCGATTAAAGTCGTGGCAACCACCTTTGTGATTTATACCGGCGGAGGTGTCTTCGAGGTTGTTGCGATTTTGGCCGGCGCTCAATTCATTATCGCTGCTATATTATTTTCAATTGTCGCAGTTTACTTACGCGGCTTCCAATGGAATGCCATTTCCTTGCCATCCGCCTGGTCTATTGCCAAACGCGCTTCAACGTTTATGGGAATTGATGCGGCAGTTGCCTGGTGGACAAGTCTCAACTTGATCTTACTTTCAAAAATCACGAGCGAAGTCGAAGTCGGTATCTACAACGCTGCGATTCAATTACTGATCCCGCTCGCAATTTTCATTCAATGCGTCATGACCTCATCTTATCCTTTGATGTGTCGACGCTTTGCTCAGGATGCGGACAACATACACGAAATTTCAAACCGACTGATGGAGTTACTGTTCATACTTGTAATCCCAGGTTCGGTTGGTTTATTTATGCTCGCAGATCCGCTCTTGGTTTTAGTTTATGGTTCGGAGGCCTATACGGCCTCGGCGAGTGTCCTGAGAATCATTGTCGCTGTGGTACTCTTAACATCACTGAGCGGAGTAATGGGGCAGTTACTCCTGGCTGGAAACCGCGAACTCACCACATTGAGAATCGTCTTGGTAGACCTAATCGCTGCCCTCATTCTGGGCTGGGTCTTAATTTCTAGTTTTGGCCTAATTGGCGCTGCGTGGGCTGCTTTGCTAACTCGCGTTATTGACTTCGCCCAGCACTGGAAGCCCGTCTCACAGTTAATGGAACAAATCAGTCTAACCCGCTTATTATGGAAGCCGGCATCGGCCAGCGCGGTTATGGCAATTTATCTCACAGCCGTCAGTCCGTGGAATCCAGTGCTTTTGGTAATTTCAGCGGCTGTTCTTTACGCCATAGTTTACTTACTAATTGAATCCTGGATGGTTGGGGGATTTCGCAATCTTCGCGCGAGATACCTTTAAATCGGCATGCTCTCTCATTTCCTGACGTGGATACCAAAACAACGGTGAAAGTACTATTTTTATCAACGGAAAGTAATCGTGAACAAACACGAAGTGCTTACGGCCATCGCCTTGATAAATTGCGTCTGGCAATTGAAGCACAAGGATTTGAATCAGATGAGTTCAGCCTACGGGACGCTCGGATTCAACGACCAATTCTGCTGCACCCGCTGAACTACCCCGCGGCCCGGGAAAAACTTGCGCAGGCTGACTTCATCCATGCCGGAGGAGATGCGGCCTATGTTGCAAAAATGTGGAGCCCATTTCTATCCGCCAAAATCATTCACGATGTACACGGCGACACCTTCAACGAAGCCCGATTCAAATGGATGCATCAACCAAGCCTCTCTGCTATGCATCAAATGATTCAATCTTATATTGCCAACTTTATTGAATTCCGCAAATCAGGTAAGTTTCTCGTCGTCTCGCGACCAATGCAAAATTGGCTAAGTAATAGATGCAAAGGAAGTCTTGATAATAGTGCCTTGATTCGAAACGGCGTCGACCTAACCGTCTTTCGCCCGCTACCCTCCCCAAATCACCGTAAATTTATCGTCGGATACGCGGGCGGATTCGTAGGCTGGCAGGGTGTCGACAACCTTGTTGAAGCGGTCTCTCGTACCTCGAATCGGAATATTGAACTCCACTTAATTGGCCTGCAAGCTTCTGACCGCGACCTTGCATCCAAATTCAAGGCTCAACTCGGGGATCGCCTGCAATTGTTCGATCGGATGAGTCAGGACAAGTTAGTTCAAACCTTAGCAAACGCGGATGTCCTCGCGATTCCGCGCCAATCCCACCCAGCACTTCGCGTTGCCTTACCTACTAAATTTGCAGAATACCTGGCAATTGGAAAACCGGTAATCGTCTCAAACGTCGATGAAACTGCCGACTTAATTCACCAATACGATTGCGGACTAGTGGCAGAACCTTCGATTGAATCTTGGAGCAAAACACTGGATAACGCTGCCCAACTAAGCCTGAGAGAAAAAACAGAAATGGGTTCTCGTGGCCGTGATTTGGCAGAATCAGAATTTGCCTGGGATCGCATCGGAGACAAATACGCTCATTGGCTTAATCGATGGTCAGCCTAACGATAAAAATGACAAGCCCAGGCTTAAAAATTAGTTTTGGTTTATTTCGTGATTGAAAAAGTTCAACAATCAGATCTGGACACCTACTGTCTTGATTCGTCTGCGGTCTCAATTGGGGGAACTCCTGCCAATCTTCGAAAATTTCCATTCCCCTTTAAAGCGGCAATGACCATCTGCAGTGACATTGACGAAACGAGATCATCCGCTGAGTTTTTAGAGATCCAGAAATTCTTGAACACTCGGTCAATGACTTCCATGGGAAAGGGAATTGGCTTGGAAATTGGAAACAGCTTCTTTTTTTATAATCATAAAAATGAATTCTCGTATTTTGACCAGGATGACAGGGCAAAACAAATTACGCAGGCGATGATTCAGTCCGGGTATATTGATTGCCTGCATTCTTACGGCGACACCGATAGCCGAGACGACATTATTCGAGCTCTCGGCTCGCTAGATTCTGCCAATTGCAAAATTGAAGTTTGGATCAATCATTACGGGGTCAGCAATGATATCTGTAAAAAATTTGAATATATGTTCGAACAATGTGAGGGCGACACCCCTCAGTCCAGTGCCTATCACACTGATCTCACACTGGCACATGGCATTCGATTTGCATGGGTGGGCGCGACAACTCGAATCGTCGGGCAAGCATCCCAGCCAAAACTAACCACCGCGTTTGATCCCCGCCACCCCCGGGTCTCAACCGGCAATGTTATGAAAGAAGTACGTAAACAAATCCTAGGACGCAAGGATGAGCGGTTCGCGCTCCATCGAAGCAACGACCTAATGCGACCATTAACTCTGGCAGATGGCGGGCGAGTGCATGAGTTCATTCGTTACTGCAATCACCCTGAAGGCGTACCCATTGGAGCGACCTCCCGAGGATTAGCCTACGTTATTTCGAAACGAAACCTCGCGAACTTGATCGCGAGGGAGGGTTACATGATCGCCTACGCTCATCTCGGAAAGAACGGAGACCGTGCTCCAGTCATTGCGACTGAATCCCAATCGGCACTCAGACATCTCGCAACACTCAATGAACAGGGCGAGATTTATGTATCAACCACGGCGAAAATACTGAAATACAAATTTGCACACCAGTCAATAGTTGCCACCCAGGTTCAGCGTAATGGCCGTACGCAAATCACGATCTATGAATTCGACGACCCCATCGAAGGTAGACGCATTCCTTCCATCGAAGAGCTTCAAGGAATCACGTTTTACGTTGAAGACAGCAAGCGAACAGATATCTTTCTTGCTTCCCAAAAAATCACTCAACTGCAACTGAACCCCGCCGATGAAACGGGTCGGCCCAGTGTGACCATCCCACTTCACTCTCTGTGTTTTCCGGATGTCTAAAACAACCTCACCAAAAACCACAAATGTTCCGCTGACACCTGAATCAAAATTCAGTTCCGCCGAACGATTGCATTCATATTTGCTACAACAGCATTGGCAGGACGGGGCAGTATACGGCCCGGATTCAGGAGTTCGCTTCAATGCCCGAATTGGCCGATTCATTAAAGGCTATCTAAGTTTCTTGCCGTGGGCTGACAACTACGCTTACATCCAATCACAAGCCTATTGGATCTTTAGCAACTGGTTAATGCATGACATCACTGGGGATTCTCAATTCGAAAATCTGGCGATTCAAGGCACTGACTTCGTTAACGCTCATCAGACCCCCAATGGTTATTGGAAATATCCTAACCCGGAATGGAAACACCGAATCGCGACAGTAGAAGGTTGCATCGGTTCACTCGCGCTAGTGGAAAGCTACCGCCGAACGGGCCAGCAAAAATATCTCGACGGCGCCGAAAAATTCTATCAATATCTGTTGAGCGAAATTGGTTTTCGAAAACAAGACCATCCCTCCATGCTGGCTGTCAATTATTTCGCAGGAACGCCTGGAGACGGAGGTGGAGTGCCCAACAATTCGACATTGCTACTGTGGATGCTGGGTGAACTTTTTGATGCCACTGGTAGGCAAGAGTATTTAGAACACTGCCAACCCATGATTAATTGGCTTGAGCATGTTCAATTGGACTCAGGAGAACTGCCCTATGCCTTAGGTAAAACCGCAGAAAAAGACAGAGTTCATTTCCTCTGTTACCAATACAATGCATTTGAATACCTCGACCTCGCTCATTACTATCACCGGACCAAGAACCAAACCGTTCTTTCAATCATCGAAAGACTGGCGAGTTACTTAAGCAGCGGTTTTACGAATCGGGGCGCTTGTCGTTACGACTGCCAGCAGGCAACCCCCGAGGTGAACTACTACACAATTTCCCTCGCGCGGGCTCTGAGTCATAGTCAAAAAATGGCGTTCACAAATTGCCCAGAAGAAATTCAAAAAGCCTATCAACGTGCACTGAGTCACCAACGCACCGATGGTGGTTTTCGCTTCTTCTCTCGGTACAACTACCGAATCCTCGAAGACCGCAGATCCTACCCGCGTAACCTTTCGATGATGCTCTACCACCTTCTGAGTCAAATCAAAGCAGATTACGAACCGAACGCCATTCGCTCCAGTGCTGCCGCTTCTTATTCAGTAAACGCTGTTTAGGAACACGCACTCGTTTTCAAAATGAAGATCCTATTCGTCACCAATCGATACCCCACAACTGAGCGCCCCGGTGACAGTCCCTGCATTGCACAACAACGCCAGGCTTTGGAGCGGCTCGGCTATGAAGTAGATCTCTTATACATTGACAGTCAAAATAACAGGGGCAACTACCTTAAAGCTGCTTGGCTGATCTTTTGGAAAATCCAAATCTGCCGCCAATACGACATCGTCCACGCCCACTACGGTCAATACTGCGGACTTGTTGCTTGCCTTCAACTTGCCCGACCGACCGTCATCACATTTCGTGGATCTGACATCCTTTACCATCGTGAACTTCCCATCAGTCGCTGGGCCGCTAAATTGGCCAACCGATTAATCGTAATGTCTCAGCAGATGAAAACAGTTCTAGGCCAGGAATCTGCAGAGATTATCCCCTACGGAATAGATCTGGAACGATTTCGGCCACTGGAACGCGACGTCTCTCGACAAAAACTGTCTCTCGACCGCGATGCACCCATCCTTCTCTTCCCCTACGACCCAGCCAGGAAAATCAAGCGGTTCTCTCTCGCTACTGCCGCAGTTGAGATTCTAAAACTTGAATTTCCTAACATCCAGCTAATCGCTATCCATGAACGACCTTATGAACACATCCCACTTTACATGAACGCTTGTGATGCCTTGATCATGACTTCCCGATCAGAAGGCGCACCGGTTGCCATTCGTGAAGCGATGGCCTGCAACCTGCCGATCGTCTCAGTCGATGTCGGAGATGTTGCCAGCGTGGTTGGCAAAACTGACAACTGTGCAGTCGTGGATGCAGAACCGGAAACAATTGCGAATTCTATTTCCAAGATTCTACGAACTGGCAGACGATCCAACGGGCGTGATTTTGCAGCCGAGATGAGCGTTAGTTCTTTTGCAGGATCAGTAGCCAAAATCTACGAACAACTCGGCTCCAGAAGCAAACTCGATGTACTGGAACCTCAATTACAACCTCAACTACCAAAACAAAAACCGAAGATCTAATTTTAGAATCCGATGAAATCTAAAACTAATTGCCGCGTTTTGATGTTACTGGAAAACAACCCCTACCCAAACGATCTACGTGTACGTCAGGAAGCAAACTCCCTGGCCTCAAATGGATTTCAGGTTACCGTGATTGCACCCGGCACACGATCTCAATCCTACTATGAAAACAATCACGGCGTTCACGTCTACCGCTACCCCAGTCCACCCGCAGGGGTCGGATGTTTAAGTTACCTCGTGGAATATAGCTGGGCATTGTTCTTTAGTTTCTTCTTAACGATCTGGGTCTTTTTTAGACGTGGCTTTGATGTGATCCACGCGCACAATCCACCCGATCTATTTGTTTTAATTGGGATTTGCTTTCGAATCTTTGGAAAAAAATTCATTTTCGACCACCACGATCTTTCGCCGGAAATGTATTACGCCCGGTTCGACAATCAGGGAAATCGCCTCGTCTATCAGGCTCTGAAATTTTTTGAAATCCTCTCGTGCCGCATGGCTCATCAGATCATTGCCACCAATGAATCTTATAAAAAAATTGAAATTGAAAGGGCAGGCATCGCTGCGAGTAAAGTCTCGATTGTCCGAAACGGCCCCGACATTTCCAAAATGAAACCTGTCTCTCCGGATCCCCAGATCAGAGCCAAAGCATCCATCATGCTGGGTTACCTGGGAGTCATTGGCCAACAGGATGGCGTTGACTATTTGATTCGCGCCCTCGATTACATCGTAAAAGAACTCGGCATTACGGATATCCACGCGGTTATCATGGGAAGCGGGTCGGCAATTCCGGGCCTGAAAAAATTAACTTCCGAACTTGAACTCGAACAATATATTTCATTTACCGGATCGATTCCTTACAACGAACTACCTCGTTACGTTTCCGCCTGCGACATCTGTATCGATCCAGATCCTCACAACCCGTACAACGACCGTTCGACAATGGTCAAGATGATGGACTACATGGCAATGGCTAAGCCGATTGTTGCTTTTGACCTTACTGAGCATCGAGCATCGGCAGGACAGGCTGCACTTTACGCGATCCGCAATGACGTTCACGACTTTGCAAACACAATTGTGCAACTCATTAATGATCCGGAACTCCAAAATACGATGGGGCAAATTGGCCGTCTAAGAATGATTGAAAAATTCGCGTGGCATCACCAGGAAGACCAACTCTTGAAAGCCTATTCCAAGATTGGATTTGACGCCTGCCCCAAATCTGCACCCACCAGTCCCACTCTTCCCCAATCTGCTTCTACGACTGAACTCGTTTCCAAATGATTCGTTCCTCCACAAAAAAACAGAGTCGACTTCCCGCAACAGCTGAATTGCCCCCAGCTGTGCTGGTGGGTTTCGATAGCATGCAAGGCCTTCCCGCAGCCCGGGTTCTCGCCCGACATGGCGTTCCCGTCATTGGCATTGCCGCTAATCCAAACAATTCCCAAACAAAAACCAATGTCTGCCGTGAAATTAGATTTGCCCCCACCGACGATCCTGGCTTAATTGACCATCTGGTTGAGTTCGGCCAAAACTTGCCAGCCAAGCCAGTGCTGTTTCCCTGCGCCGACACCAATGTTCTTCTAATCTCCCGACACCGAAATCGCCTTGAACCGTTTTTTCACATTCTCTTACCAGACTCACAGACAGTTGAGATGTTGATGGACAAAGTTAGTTTCTACTCCTATGCAGAGAGAACTTCACTTCCTGTTCCGAAAACATTTTATATTGAATCTGATGAACAGCTGGAAATAGCCGCTCAAGAACTGACCTATCCGTGTATTTTTAAACCGCGGGACAGTGCAGCACATCTCTGGGAAGAAAAGACCATTCACAAAGCATTCAAAGTAGAGGACGCGGCATCATTGAGACGCTTGTATCAAGACTACAAATCGTATTCCGCCTGCTTCATTGCCCAACAATGGATCGAAGGTAAAGACTCTGATCTCTATTCCTTTAACGGTTACTTTGATCGAAACTCGAAACCACTGGCTACTTTCATAGCTCGTAAAATTAGACAATGGCCACCGGAAACCGGCGTTAGTTGTCTGGGTGAGGAAGTCCGGAATGATGCTGTGTTGGAGACGGCCATTCAACTATTCCAAAAAGTCAATTATCAAGGCCTTGGTTACTTGGAAATGAAATATGACCAAACCACCAATCAACTGCTTATTGTTGAACCCAATATTGGTCGTCCAACGGGTAGGGGAACGATCGCCGAAGCGGGCGGAGTCGATATTTTACTCACCGCATATCGCGACGCTCTAGGGCTTTCTTTGCCGACAAACAGGACGCAAAACTATCAAGGAGTTAAGTGGATTCACCTGCGAAAGGACCTGCAGTCATCGCTTGTCTATTGGCGGAGGGGCGAGTTGCGTTTGGTCGAATGGCTTAAATCGATCCGTGGAAAAAAAGCCTATGCGGTTGCCTCTTGGCGGGATCCTTTGCCTTTTATCTTTGATTGCTGGCAGGCAGTTAGTTTAATTACATCTTCAAGAAGAAGAAAAAAACGGCAGGTAGCTCAAGTTACTGATGATTAGTTTTTTTTTCCAATCCGCCCAAAAACAGCGAAATCGTTTTTGGATCGAAACGATGCTGGCCGGCCGCGCGATTTTTTTCATGGGCTGGCGCGTTCATTGCCCCTGCTGCGGTTGGAAACTTCGTTCATTTACCCGTGGAAACACCTCACTAAAGACGCGAGAAAAAGGATATTGCCCACGCTGCAACTCGAAGGCTCGGCATCGGCGAAATTGGCTGTTCCTTAAGGAACATACCGATTTATTTGAAAAACAAATTCGATTGCTACACGTATCCCCGAAATATTCACTGGCCCGCCGTTTTACAAAAATGGCCAACATTCAGTTCACCGGAATTGATCTCGAAGGCCGACCTTTTGCCGAACATCCCATTGATGTTTCCGATCTGCCATTTGAATCAGACACCTTTGACGCAGTCATTTGCATCCATGTTTTAGAGCATGTTCTCAATGACCGACTGGCAATTACTGAATTACATCGGGTTCTGAAGCAGGGCGGTTGGGCGCTAATCACTGTCCCCATCGACTTTCAGAGAAAAACTTATGAAGACCCGACAATCAAAACCGCCGAAGCAAGAAAACTTCACTTTGGCGAAGAGCAGCATTTGCGAATCTATGGAGACGATTTTATTAATCGACTGAGATCTGCAGGCTTCAAAGTTGAATTGAATCGGGCCGAAGACATTCCCAATTCAGTTCAAAATAAATTCGGCATCATCAAAAACGAACACGTTTTCTTATGCAAAAAAAACAGTGCCTCTCCCGAGAAAACGACACAATAACTTTCAAGTCATGACCAAGCCCTATTGT
>JAALLA010000006.1:0-5332 GCA_011087765.1 Pirellulaceae bacterium | reverse complement strand
GCCTCTCCCGAGAAAACGACACAATAACTTTCAAGTCATGACCAAGCCCTATTGTTCAACGATTGCACTCATCGGACCAGACGGATCAGGTAAATCAACAGTTGCCGCAGCGTTAATGTCGCAACCCGTAGTGCCACTGAAATATCTGTATATGGGAACCAGTATCGAGTCCAGCAATCATGCACTCTTTACATCACGTCTGGCCCACCGCTGGAAGGTCTATCAACATAAAAAGGCACTCCAACAACAGGGCGAGGTCGTCCCCGAACAAATCACCCTCCACGGTGCCGAACACCGCATTGATAAACGGGGCAAACTCGGCGGCGGAATTCGACTCCTGCGCCGCATCTCAGAAGAAATCTACCGACAATTAATTTCATGGGGCTATCAGGGCTTGGGAAATGTTGTTTTGTATGATCGGCATTTTTTATTTGATGCATGCCCTACACCAGACGACTTTTCCGAACGCCGCCTTTCCAACCATCGCCTAACCGACCGTATGCATTTCTGGTTTCTCAAGAATCTATATCCTCGACCCGATATCGCAATTTTGCTAGACGCCCCCTCTCAAACGCTTTTCGCGCGAAAACAAGAAATCCCCCTAGAACATCTTGAAAATGACCGGATCAAGTTAAAAAAAAGAAAATCCTATTCCCGTAAATTCTTCGTCATTGATTGCACTAAATCAATCAACGACATCGTTGATGAGATCAACCAAATTCTCAACAACCACTGTGTTAAAAATCCTGCAAACTAGTTTTTCGGTCGCCTTAAACAGCGACCGACTAACTCCACTTCTCAACCAAACTGTCAAAAAGAAACCTTGTGACGCTTAAGCTATACGTAATTGATTCCCACGAGCAGGCGCTCAACATTTGGCGCGAACAACAACTGACCAATGCCAAATTGCTTCACGTCGACTTTCATTGCGACCAACGTGGCCTCTTAGTAAACCGAAAAAAAGATCAGGCTTATCCCATTTGGACGAGGTTTCAAAAAGTTGACGAAGGAAACTTCTTAAAACATGCGATCGTCGAAGGAATCATCGGCTCAGTTCGCTGGGTCCATGATATCCCCGGTGGTCGGCAACATGACATCAAAACACTGAAGTACCATACTGATTTTTCAGCATTCATTCATCGCATTTTCCACCTCTTCAACAGAACTCCCGAAATCCCCTATCGACTTCAGACTTGCCTCGCCAATCAATGGAACCAAGTTCAACCGGGTGAAATCCTCGACATCGACTGGGACTTTTTTGCTGCTAAAGAATACTCAATCGAGTCGATCCCTCGGCGCATTGAGTTCTTCTTCAACCGTGAATTCACGGTAGCACCGAGTCAAATCATCATTTGCCATTCACCAGAATACTGCCACCCTACGGAGGCATTATTTGAGCAATTTGTGGAACGAGTCAAAAATCAGTTTAGCGCCGATTTGATCAGGCTCCCTAAAACTTTCATTCCGCGAACTACCCGATCCAACAGCAAGCTCAAAAATGCTCTGCGAATTCGCGCACGGAAGCTTTACCACGTCACCAACTTAAGTCTGCGACGGCTTGGGATTTATTAAGAAATTGAAAATGAAAATTTTAATCGCAAGTAAAATACACCCTGCCGCAGTTGATCAACTCCGCATTAATCACCTCGTGCAGGAGTGTATCAATGCCTCCGAAGATCAGTTGTGCGAGCTAATTCCAGATTGTGATGTGCTGGTTTTTCGAAGTGGAGTCCAGATCAATCGAACCGTGCTGGAGCACGCGACCAATCTAAAATTGCTGATACGCGCCGGTTCGGGACTGGACAACCTTGACTTTCCATTCGCAACTGAACTCGGAATTGACCTCGTCCGCATTCCCGAACCTGGAGCGCAGGCGGTTGCCGAACTTGCATTCGGATTGATGCTCAACCTGGCTCGTGAAATCCGATTCGTGGACAATCAATTGAGACGCGGGTATTGGGCAAAGCAACACACGACAGGATACACACTCCATAAAAAGACTCTCGGGATTGTCGGGGCTGGCAACATCGGCTCCCGAGTCGGTGAAATGGCGACAGCATGGGGGATGGAGGCAGTCGGCTGTGTCCAAAATGCAGACCAAGCCGACATCAACAAACTAAAACAATGCGGCATTCGACTTTCCAGTCTTAAAGATGTCGTTACTACTGCGGATTTCCTAACTATCCATGTGCCCAAAACACAATCTACCCTCAATCTAATCGATCGCGAGGTCATCTCCTGGATGAAGCCGGGGTCTTTTTTAGTGAATTTAGCAAGAGGTGGAGTGGTCGATGAAAAAGCGCTTTACGATGCACTGCAAAGTAAAAAAGGGCTCATCGGTGCAGCGCTCGATGTCCATGAACTCGAAGGGGATGGTGTCATCTCACCTTTGGCAAAACTCTCAAATGTAATTTTGACTCCTCATATAGGCGCAACTACAGTAGACACCATGCGAGAGATTGGCGATCGAGTCATCGCGACAATCGAATCCCACCTTTACGATTGCTCTAAAAAGCCTCCCAAGCTTAGTTTGCCAACCGCGACCTAATGACGTCTCTCCTCGTACCCTACCTCCTTTTACCACAACCAGCCTTCCAATGAACTCTAAAGCAGCTCAACTAAAAAAACTAATCAATTCTCAACGCCTCGAATTTTTGATGGAGGCACATAATGGCATCAGCGCTAAAATTGTTGAAGAATCAGGATTTCAAGGCATCTGGGGAAGCGGCTTGTCAATCTCAGCCTCGCAGGGAGTCCGCGACTGCAATGAAATAAGTTGGACGCAAATTCTTCAGACGGCTGAGTTCATGAGCGATGCCACTTCAATTCCAATTCTGATTGATGCTGATACAGGATTTGGCAATTTCAATAACGTTCGGCGGCTTGTGAAAAAACTGGAACAAATCGACATCGCGGGAATGTGCATCGAAGACAAGTTGTTCCCGAAAACAAATTCTTTTATCGACGGCGAGCAACAAACGCTCGCTGATCCTTATGAGTTTGCTGGAAAAATCAAAGCTGCAAAAGATACTCAAAACGACCCAGATTTTTGTGTCGTCGCGAGAGTTGAGTCTTTCATTGCCGGTTGGGGATTGAGTGAAGCCTTGCGGCGAGCTGAAATCTATCTAGAGGCCGGCGCGGATGCCATTTTGATCCATAGCAAAAAAAATACTGCCGAGCAGGTCGTCGATTTTAAATCAGAATGGGGCAATCGCTGTCCTCTGATCATCGTCCCCACCATGTATCACTCAACGCCTACGTCTATTTTCAGAGAGCATCAATTCAGTATTGCAATCTGGGCAAACCAAATCATGCGGTCGGCGATCACTGCGATGCAGGCGACCGCAGCCCACATTTATGAACAGGAGGCAATTGCTGAAACAGAACAGCAAGTCGTTCCCGTGAGTGAGATTTTTCGCCTGCAGAATACGCGAGAATTAAAAAATGCGGAGAACCTCTACCTGCCGCACTCCAATAAAAAAACCGCTGAGACTCGCCCATCGGATTCCGAGACTCCCCTTACTAAAAATCAATGAAACTCACCGCTCCTCCGATTCAACACGCGACAACTAAACTGACGACTGAGCTTTCTAATCTCGACGTGGATCCAGCCTGGGATGCGTTTTTATCACAGCAAACCGGCAATCATCATTTGCAATGCACTCAATGGGCGGCAGTCAAAAAAGTAAACGGTTGGAAATCCAAACGAGTCACTATTTCCAAGTCTCAGTCAATTGTTGGCGGCGCTCAAATCCTTACTCGAAAGATTGGCTACTTTGGCAAAGTTGGCTACATCCCAAAAGGTCCTGTCTTTCAGGATGATCATCCTCAGATTGTCAATTCGTTGATTCTAGAATTAAAGAAAATAGCAAAGGCCGAGCGCATTAATGGACTAATCGTTCAGCCATTCGAACCGGGAATCATCACTGAAATTCTAATTAACCACGGGTTTCGAAATTGTCCGATTGAGACGTCCCCTACAGCCACAGTAATACTCGACATTCGAAGTGAGCTTGATGAGATTCTCGCGAACATGTCCAAGGGAATGAGAAACAAGATTCGCCGAGGTCAGACGAGGGGCATTCAGTGCCGCCAAGGCCAAAAATCGGATCTTCCCGTATTTCATCGACTGCTGACACAAACGGCACAGCGACGCGGATATTCGATATTCGATATCCGATATTTTGAGCGGATGTGGGACATCCTTTCAGCCACTGACTCGATGCAATTGTTCATCGCTGAATACCAAGGAGAACCGGTCGCCGCCCAATTTTGCATTAATCGTGGAAACACCGTCATTGCCAAGCAAATTGGCTGGTCCGGCGCTCACCCCAAACGGCACCCCAACGAAGCGCTCGATTGGTTTACGATTCAATGGGCTAAACAACAAGGTTACGAGTTTTACGATCTTGAAGGGATTAACAGAGCGGATGCCGAGGCGATCATTCAATCCGAGGAGATTGACTACTCGTCACTCGACGGCCCCACTCAGTACAAAGTTCGACTAGGCGGCAATGTTACAGTTCTGCCTACCGCCTTTTGCTTTTTCACGAACCCTCTCCTGCATTTAATGTACTCGCGGTTCGGTTCAAATTTGGCAAAAACTCAATTCATACAAAAAGCAGCAGGGCGTTTTCGAACAGGCTGAATCAAAGAGCCCCTGTAGAAACAATTCCAAATGTCAATCGCCTCCATTTTGCTCCAATCAGAATCAACTCAAAACCTCCAATGGCTCGCCATCGAACAATGGCAGGAGTTTGTTGACACGTTCGAAAATGGTTCAAATTTTCATCACCGGGAATGGATCGAATTGATTCAAAATCAGTATGGGTTCGCACTGCACATTCCCGCCTTGGTCCAAACTGACGAAACCCTCGCCGCGCTCCCTTTGTTTCAAACGCGCAGCCTAACTGGAAAACGGAAGTTAATCTCATTGCCGTTTACAGATTATCTACCCATTTTGTCGAAGTCCCCTTCTTATCTAGACGTTCTCGCTAAAAAAATACAACATCACTTCGGCAACCAGTACCATTCCATCCTTCTAAAAACAGACGGCCCAATCCCCTCGGCTAAAAACCAAAGCCACCACGTCGTGCATGTATTAAGGACGGATCGTCCACTCCAAGAAATCGAAATGGGATTTGCAAACCCGATCCGAGTCAATTTGAGAAAAGCAAAACGCCGCGGGTTGGATTTCCAAATTCATACCGACCGCAAAGCATTGGATACGTTTTTTCAACTTCACACGCTCACTCGCCGCAAACTTGGCGTGCCTGTCCAACCTCGCAACTATTTTGACAGACTGCAAACCGAAATCATCGAAAGGGGAATG
>JAALLA010000132.1 GCA_011087765.1 Pirellulaceae bacterium | reverse complement strand
AACTTAGATCGACAATTTGTTTTAATTGACAACTTTGAGGCGATTAATCACTTTGTAAACCCCGGGCTCCAGTCTTAATTGACGGATCAGCCGGTCGCTTTCGGCCTTACTGCCAACGGAACCACTGAGTGTTGCCGTTCGATTTTTCAGCGAAACAGAGTAACTGTTCGAAGTCGCGACTTCACTAGGCTGCAAGCCCATTCGCCGCTCAAACCTTCCAGAAACCTGAGCTTCTGAGAGTTTAGGAGCTTCAAAACTCGGCCGAACTCGCGATCTCATGCTCCGCCGGATTATTTGAACGCCGTTTCCTGCCGCTCCGAATCCACCGCGGCCACCCGCTGCCGTTCCGCCAATATTAACTTGGTTACTATCGACATTATTGACGCCGCCTCCGAAACTGGCTCCTTCAGCTAATGGAGAACCGAGGAGCACGCTACGCCCAATAAACCCCGACTCTTGAATTCGATCTGCCGTCACTCCGACAAAACCTTGATTTCGGGTGTCATCAAATTCTTCGAACTCAACCGCGGAACCTAACTCACCAACGCCTTCACCTGCACCGGTGGTGGTCGAACCGCCCGAAGAATTCGTATTATTTTGATCGATGTTGGTTTCAACCGGTTCGAATTGCCCCGTAGATCCACCCTCGTCGGGACGGGGATCGCCGCCTCCACCTTGCCCAAAAGCAACACCACTGGCAAAACAAAGAAAAAAGCAAGCACAAACGAATGACAAATTGAATGAGATTAATTTTGTAGACACTATTTTCCCCGTGTTGCAGAAAGCCAATGGACCCGCAATCCAACGTGCATAAATAAGTTCAAAGACCTCGGACATTAAGCGTGCACGACATCTTCCCATTAAACCCGGCCGAAGCGAAAAGTTACCTAAAATAAACGAAATCGGCCTATCCTGTTTATCGTCGTTCGCGAATCACAAGTCAAAACGAACTGGGCGGGGCGCCCAAACTCAAAAAAACCAATGGTTACCGAACGAATTAAAAGAAAAGAGAGCCTGTTGGTAAAATTAAACGCAATTCGTAAACTCGCCGCAATCGAAAATATCGTATTTCCGGTGTAAGTTACGAAACAATTTAATGCCGAGGCGGGTTTATAATTCGTGGGGCGTCGATCAAACTAGGCCAGAACGCTGATCAATCGATAACTCCATGATAACGGCCAATTAAAACCCAGGAATAACCATGCTTTCCCGAATGCGCATTTCTCCAAACCGCTGTTTCTTCAAGTCGGCTGTAAACGCAAGCTTCGTTTTTACTGCGATCTTAGCTTTCACCGCGACGGAACAACTAGTTACTGGCCAGGAAGCAGATCCAAGCAATCGACCGAGGACACAGGAATTGCTGCCCGAAACGACCGTTGCGTTTATCCAAATCGACGACTTCCGCGATATGGTTGGAAAACTGCAGGAGACTTCGTTTGGGCAAATGACCCAGGACGAATCGATCTCCCCGCTCATTGACGGTTTATGGGATGAAGCGAGGCTTGCTTACGGTGAAGTTGAAGATGAGGTCGGCGTGACCTTGGATGATATTCGCGAACTCCCATCCGGAGAAATGACTTTCGCAATTATCGCTCCGCGAAGACAGAATCCGGAATACATGCTGATTATCGAACTGGATACCGAGTCCGGAGCTGGTGAACGAATCCTAGAACGTGGTCGTGAGGTGATCGCCGCCGAAACCGGAGAACCTATTACCACCGAAGAGAGCGAAGACGGGATAGACTACGAAACTTTCAATGCTGCAGGGAAGAATTTTAAGTTCTTCGAAAAAGACGGGCTGATGGTCGGCTGCAGTTCCGAAGAGGAACTCGATGCCTTTGTCGATCGCTGGATGGAGCGCGAAGTCGAAAAGGTTCGTCCCCTAACATCCAATCGCAAATTTGTCACGATCATGAATCGGTGCTTAGGAAACAATGAAATCGAACCCGAAGCACGTTTCTTCATTGATCCGATCGGTTTAGCTCGCAGTGCCACACGGGGTAATTTTGCCGCTCAGGCTGCGATCAACTTCCTTCCAATTATTGGACTCGACGGATTCCTCGGAGTCGGTGGAAGCATGCTGTTGTCCGAAGACGATTTTGAATCTGTCGTACACGGGCACATCCTTTTATCAAACCCACGCAAGGGCGTTCTGGAAATGTTGGCACTCAAACCAACGGACTACCAACCTGAACCCTGGCTGCCGGCGGACACAGCCACGTACATGACCACCAGCTGGGACGTCGACCAACTGCTCGCCGAGTTGTCCAAAATGGTCGACCTGTACCAGAATGGAGAAGGCTTGGTGGACGAGTGGATCGATGGCAACATTAACGAACGCATTCAAATGGATCTGAAAGAAGACGTCCTTGCACACCTAACCGGAAGAGTCACCTACGCGGAATGGATCGCGCCACCGATGGCACTCAATAGCCAGGTTCAATTGTTTGCAATGGAACTTTCAGACCCTGAAGCTTTCGAAGAATCGTTCGAATCCATCATTCAAACTGTCACCGGCGGCAACAATAACGATGAAGATAATGGGAACGACCAGGACCGAGAAAGCTGGATGGCAAAGTCTGAATATAAAGGATTCAAGACCTGGACTGTGTCTCAAGCTTCCATCGATCGCCGGCAAGCTTCACGCAACGCACGACGCAACGCAAGACGACAGGCACAGAATCCAGACGGTGAAAACTTCATCGAGGATTTGGACGACGAAGATCCAGCCGTCGTTGAGATGAGGGCAGAGATGAGGCCTCGACCTGCGATGGCGCTGGTCGGAAACTACTTACTGATGTCCTTTTCATCGCGTAGCATGGATTTTATCGAGCACGCCATCGATACGGCGGAGGGTGAAGAAATGCCAATGATTGACGATGAAAACTTCATGGAAGTTCAACGCAAGATGACGCGGCTTCTCCGAAGCGACATGCCTTGTGCAATGACTTACCAAAACCCCGAGCATGCTTTCAGGATGCTGTTTGAACTTGCCGGCTCTGAGCAAACTCAGTCATTTCTCTCTTCGCAAATAGACGACAACCCTGTCCTTTCCGGCGTCCAATCTCGTTTTGCAGAAAATCCACTTCCGGATTTCGACGACATGAAAGGTTATTTCCGTCCAACAGGCGGGTTCGTCGTGAGCGACGACACCGGCTACCATTTCTTGGCATTCAGCATGAAATCAGAGGATGACGAGTAGAACCTGTAAGGTTCAAATTCAAACAATTCCCGGAAATAGTGGTCTTTTTTACCTTAACAACTTGGGCATGGGCGAGGCCACTGACGTTTACCGCCAGTGGTTTCCCCGTTCCTCGATCGACATTCCCCCCTTTCGCATTCGCGGGGGAATTACTCAAATAATCGTTGGTCTGTTGTCGGTTTAAAGATTCATTAATCAGGTGTCCACGTGAATATTGCGATCCTCGGTGCGGGACGCGTCGGTTTTTCAATCGCTGACTTGCTTTGCCGAATGGAGCATAGCGTAACAGTGGTTGATAGCGACCCCGAAAGAGTTGCAAAAATCAATGAGGAACTCGACGTCCGCGCGATTGTCGGTTCAGCATCTGATTCGGCAATCCTGTTTCAAGCCGAAGTCAACAATGCTGACATCTGCTTGGCAATGACCGGAAAAGATGAAGTTAACATTATCGCTGCCAGCATGGCAAAAGAGATCGGTGTCTCACGTGCCGTTGCTAGGGTTTACGCGCCTGTTTTCCGTGACCTTAGTAGCTTTGACTATCTAAGTCACTTTGGTATCGACCGCATGCTTTCTCTTGAACACCTGACAGCGATGGCGCTCGCGAGAGGCATTCGTGAACCCGGATCTGTCGTCGTTGAGCAATTTGCCCGAGGCGGACTTGAGGTTCAGGAGTTCGTCGTTGGCCAGGAAGGAAAATTAACCCGTAATACGTTGCGCGACATTGGGATATCTTCCAACGTGCGGGTGGGGACGATTCAACGAGAAAATCGAATGTGGATCGCTTCCGCAGATGATCAATTGTGTATTGGCGATAAAGTGACCGTCTTTTGTCGCCCTGAAGACATGAATTCCTTGCGGGCTCTATTTAAAACTGGATCGAATCAAACTCGGAGAATTGTGATTGCCGGGGGAGGGGAGACCGGGTTTTATCTTGCCAGAACACTCGAGAGGGAAAGCTTCAAAGTTACCATTATCGAGCAGGACGAAAAGCGCTGCATCGCACTTGCTAACATGCTCAAATCAACTTCGGTCATCAACGCCGTCGCAACCGACCCGCAGAATCTCGAGGAACAACGCGTCGGCAATGCAGACATTTTCGTTGCCTGTACCGGCGATGATGAAGACAACCTGATAATGGCCGTGAAATCAAATGAGCTCGGTGCAAAACAGGTCATGTGCACCATTGGCCGCCCGGATTATGCGAGTGTCACCAAACGTTTGGGCATCGACGTCGCGGTCAGCTCCCGCGACGTTATGGCAAAGCAGATCCTGTCCTACCTTCACGGGGGAGTCGTGATCTCAAGGGTGAAAATGGAGGGCGGCTTGATTAATGTAATCGAAGTCGACGTCATGGAGGGCTCACCTGCAACAGAGGCAATCTTAGCCGACATTGGCGTACCTGAGCGATGTCTGATCGTCGCGGTAATTCAGTTTGACTACGTCCGAGTCCCCGGAGCCAAGGACCGTCTGACTGCGAACGACACCGTGATTCTGATCGTGGAAGACGACGTTGTGGATGCTGCACTCTCGCTTTTCTCTGCTTGACCCCACACTAAGACCGCCGATTAAAGCAGTTCACCAGCTGTTTTTCCTCTCGAGAAACTCTTATTTACGGCGGTTTTCACACACCGAGACTTCCGAACGCCAAAAGAGATTCGGCGACCTCACATTTCGTCTCATTTTGAGTCAAATATCTCATTTCGAAACAAGAAAACCGATTTTTCACGGGTTTTTCAAGGCATTTTCGTTAGGCACGCGGTTTGCAATGTTCAAGTTGTTCAATGTGAACAAGAGAGATGGCGGGGAAGTCCGCTTCAAATTTCAACACTAACCTCTAATAACTGTGAGAATCCAATGAATGCAAAAAGAATGTTACTTAACGCGGCCACCATTTGTTTTTTGGCAACCGCAGTTCTATTATCACAATCAGCCTTGTCAGGCTCAGCATCTGCCACACCCGGTGATGCCCCTGTCACGTCAGACAACCTAAAGCAAAGAGTCAGGATCCTCGAATTGCTTCAAGATGAAGATGACAAAGAATTCTTACTCGTCGACGCCTCCTTAAGCGATCTTAATGCGAGAGTCGATGCGAACGAAGCACGCTGCGAAAGAACCTCAAAACGACTTGTTGAAACCGATAAACGAGCGGACAAGATGACTCAGCGAATCGGTGAAAATCGATCGGGAGCACGAATGATCCGGGCGTCCATCGAACGTCTCAAGGCGGACCTCCGTGCCAATGGAATCAGGTTGTCAGACTAATAACAACTCTTCCTTTGGATGTGATGCTTTTGTGAAAATATGGTTTGGCGAGGATTTGATTCGATGAAAACAACAACGATTGGCATCTTGTTTACCCTGTTAAGTCTGATCACCCTCTTCGCCAAACCGTTTTTCGTTAGCGAACCTGTGCCAACCATGCTCCCCGATGTTGGCACCAAGATAAAACTGGTCGTGTGCAGCGCCACCAGTGCTCGAAAATCTTCCCTTCGAAACACGGAGCTTGTGAACAACATCGTTAACGGACTCGACGAAGATGTTCATGTCATGCTACTCGTAAACGACCGTGCGGCATTTAAACAATCGTTAAATAACGGGCGCGTTACCTTCGTTGAAATTCCGGAGGAAAGCGACATTACTATTTGGCCACAAGATCCTTTTGTCGTCGTCAATGACAAAGAAAACACGAAACTGATTACCCCAGGCCTGTTTCAACGAAAAGACGATCGCTTAATGGCCGCCCAACTATCTACCATTCTCGGAGTAGAAGTCATTCAATCAGAACTCCTTTTCGAAGGCGGCAACATCGTCTGCGGCGAGTCGGAAGTATTCATCGGCTTCGACACACTCTTCATCAACTCCCGGGTTTTTGAAACTTCAATCGAAGAAATGGAAAAGCGATTTTCCCGGCTCTTTGGGCGACCGGTCGTCACCATCGGCAATCAAACCCAGGACATCGGACACATCGATTTGATCGTCACTCCCCTTTCTAACCATCGAATCGCGGTTGCCGACAGCCGGTTAGGCGCGGAAATCACGAATCGAACCCTGACCCAGTCTCCCGATCGCATCACTCGTTTTGAACGTAATTGCGAAAAGGGATTCTTTGGCAATGCCGCAATCGAGGCGTTAGTCGACTTGGATGGAAATTCAATCGACTGCCCCAAGGTCGTTGGCCAAACGAAGACCGCAATTACTGACAGTCAAGCACTTGCCGATTCCCTTGATAAAATCGCGAGCCAACTATCTCAAAGAGGCTACGAAGTCGTCCGAATACCAGCCTTGATCCCGAACCAAACACCCGAAACCGAAGAGCAATCTGGCCCGGCATTCCCATTCATGTCGTACAACAATGTTTTAACCGAATCCGTTGCGAATCTTTCGATCGTATATTTGCCTCAATACGGAATTGCTGAACTCGACGCAGCTGCAATTCAATGCTGGGAAACAAATGGGTTCGAAGTTCGCCCCATCGAGGGATTTCAAACCAGTGCGATGCACGGGGGCGCGCTGCGTTGTTGCACGAAAGTCTTGCTCCGCGAATGACCAAATCAAGATGCCATGCGAATCGGACCACCCGATAGAATTTGCTCGTAGAAATCTACCTGCTTTTGAGATTGAGCATTTTTTTCAAACTCTTGCTCCATCATCATTCTTCCGCGCCTCCCCATTTCACTCCGTTCGTCGACGTGCGTTACCAGCCAGCCGATTTGATCCGAGAGATCCGACGAATCCCCGACCTCAGCCAATAACCCGGTTTCACCGGGTCGAACGTATTCTGGGATACCTCCAGCATTAAATCCAACCACGGGCGTCCCACAAGCCAATGCTTCAAGCCCAACTTGCGGTTGGTTATCTTCCAGTGAAGGCACAACCACAATGTCGGCCGCCGAATAGATAAGTGCTTGTCTCTTCAACGAATCCACGTAACCCAATTGATGAATGTGTGGCAAATTATCGGAAACATCTAGGGCTCCGGAACCAAACATCAAACATTCTACAGCCGACTTATCATCCAACTGCGCTAACGCAGGCAACAAGTGCTGCACCCCTTTTCTTTGGCAGTTGATGTCTTCAGCGCCGAAGGCGATCAACGTCTTTTCACCCACAATCCCCAACTCAAGACGGGCTTGTTGCTTGGACACTGGTTGAAATAAATCAAGATCGAGTCCGTAGTGAAGCGTATCGAACGTCGTCCCATCGGGCCAAATTTCGCTCTGCTTTGCCAAATCACCAAGCCACTGACTAGGGGTAATTACATGAATTGATTTTCCCTTGAGCGCTCGACGTTTAGAGCGGAAACTAAATTCTGAAACGTCTCCCGAGTGCTGGTTAAGAATCTGAGGACAGACCCCACATCCACTTACAAATCGCTCGCAACCGCCAGAATAATGACACCCACCAGTGAATGCGTTCATATCATGCAACGTCCAGACCAAGGGAACGCTGTCGGGAATTGAATTAAAAAAAGAAGGGTAATCTGCAAAAAACGACATCCAGTGCAGATGGACCACGTCAGCATTAATGCCAGCCCAGTCAAGAGCCGTCGGCTCCGGCAAATCAGCCATCGAAAAGGTCTCCAATCCGTCTGGGCGACCGGCGATGTGTCCGTCGTACAGGCGGTGTATGGTTTTTTCACGCTGGCGGTTTAGCCGCTTATCGATCGCCCCCCAAACACCGGAACGAGGTTTTCGAAATTCTACACAACGAAAACTATCGTCCAGCTGAATCTGCTTATCATTGAGGCGGTAATAAAAATTGCTTTCAACCTTCCGCTGAAGCAATTGCTCGTGTAACCGCTTTGCTGCAGTCGCCGCGCCACCATAGGGAAACGTGTTGAATTGCGCAATTTTCAAAGTCGTTTTGTTTTCTCTAAAAGAAACCGGTATCCCAGATCCTGCTCACCTACGCGGCTCGACCATTGGGCTGGTAAAACATCTTGGGATTTTCAGATTCGAATTTTTGTTTTGCCAAAAACATATTTTCAAGCATTGCCCGACGGCCTTTCCGAACGAATTGAACCCGCAACTTTCGCTTGGCCGTCTCAAGTTTATTTAACATCGAATGCCACATTCGTTGCTCCAATTCCTGTGCCGTCAACGGCTTTAGGCATTGATCGATAAAGGCGTCTTTCTCCTGCATAAACCCATGCAGCAAGACCTTGCTCGAATCCGCAACATCCCGACGGACTCTACCCAAAGTCGAGAATGAAATCTGTTGAGTGAACCGAGCTCGATTTAGCTGTTTGGCATACTGATAAACTGCCATATCAAAAACGCCTTGACGAGCCTCATCAGGCATTTGATTTGCAAAATCCATCGAATAACATGCTCCACCGTTAATATGCGGATGCAAAATTAGCTTCCGCTTTTTCAGGAGTCGGTGTTTGTAGACTTCAGGTACGAAACAACCCATCATCACCGGAACTTCTTCTCCCGAATACCATTCCTCCGACAAACGGTCGAGCCAATCCGGTTTTACTGGAGCCATGTCCGACTCGAGCCACAAACTAAATCCATCATTTCCTTCATAATTTTTGCTGATGTACTCCATGCAATCCCAAAACATTGCTCCCGGGCCTTCGGGATACCCAAAGATCTGAGTCGGACATGCAAACGCAATGGTCGTTCCCAACTCGGAAAACGCAGCAACTAGCTCATCGCTCGTTTCTGTCCGGGGACTCGAGGCAAGCAAGAAATCACACGACACATTCGGGGTCGGAAACGACTTCATTCGCTCCGCGATCGCAAGGTATCGGTCCACTTCTTCTTGACAAAAGTACGGGAGAATTACAATGTGCTTCTTTTTTTTCTGCATAACACCGGCAATTATCGAGGGGATGAATCTTTCGAAGCTATGTTCTATTTTATCTTTCGGAAAACAGTCAATTCCAATCTCAAACCACCCGCTAGCAGTTTTACATGGGTCGAAAAAATCGACGATAGACTCGATCCATTTCATTCGATTCGTCCCCGTTTGCAATTGACTCCAATTTGCCGCTCGAATTAAATTCGTCATAGCTGAGTGAGCAAACCGCTGGGAGCAAGAGGCTCTCAAAGAACGCCGAAGGGATCGCCGTGTCTAATTTTTACCTAATCGACCACTCACTGCGAACGCAGGGAGGCCATCATTTCGATTATGTTCGCTGTCTCGCAAAAGTATCTGAAGAAAATGGTTTTAACACTCAGATCGGCACTCACCTCGATTTCGAAAAATTCCACCTCGAAAGAAACAACGAGCTAAACGATTTAGGCAGGATCAAGAGCGTTTTTCGTGACACAACCTACCAAAGTGACAGCTATCTTTCAGGCCTGCAGCATCTTACCCGGGGAAAATCCCACCAACTTTTAAGCGATCCCCCAACTGGCTTAAGCCACCGCGTTCGGCACTCCTTTAAAAAACATCGGCACCATCGTCGCCGCGAAAAATTTATTTGTCGTTTTGCATTAGACTGCGAACGCTTTTTCGAAGGCAATATTCATCGCACCGGAGATCACGCATTCCTCACCACTATCTCCGAACTGGAGTTGATGGGGCTCGCTATTTACCTTTCCAGCCACCCCGAAACCATCCAGACACAATGGCACCTTCAATTTCACTACAACCTGTTTGAAGGCCGAACGCCAGAATATGAATCACAATCCAACGTCGCCAAAGCAGTTCGCGCGTGTTGCGTCGCCGCACTTTCTCGACTCTCGTCTCATTCAATCCATTTATATACAACCTCCAACACGCTTGCCGATCAATACAACCAACTCGGCATTGGCCAGTTCGAATCGCTTCCCTATCCAGTTGCTCCCGCGTTTCGCAAATCCTCCAGCACCACAACACACTGGCCCACTCAAGGTGGATCGGCCCTACCCACGGATCCTACTTTCCGAAGGCCCATCAAGCTCACATGCCCTGGTGAAATGAGACGCGAAAAGGGTCAAGGTTCCTATCTGCAGTCTTTAATAGACGGTATTTCTGAAGATCTCTTAGCCACCGGTGCGGTGGAAATCGCGGTTCAACGGCCCAGGAAAAAGTTGCTTTCCACAAAGCATAAAATTGAACTCAATGCGCCAACTGTTTTGTGTAAAAACGCACCGCCCCGACCCACAATCAAGTATTACTCGCATCCGTTGCCGGACCATCAATACGTGGACCTTATCAAAACCAGCGATTGCGGTCTGCTTTTCTACGACAGCCGCGCTTACTTCAGTCGACGCGCCGGCGTTCTAGGGGAATTGCTCTCCTGTGGGAAACCAGTAATTGTCCCCGCTGGAAGCTGGTTATCCGAGCAAATAGCAGAACCAATTTTCGAACACGCCGAACAGGTAATCCGAGACTGCAAGTCTATTCGCACAATTGCGACTCGAGAATTTGAATGGGATTCAGCCAACGTGCCGCTACCGGGCAATGTGCTCTCGTTCGATCAAAGCAAGCACCCCTTTCAATTCTCAATCAACCGTCAAACAGAAGAAAATTTGATGGTCCTCGAATTCGATTGGCATTGGCCAGAAGCCCCTGGGACGTTTTGTCGGATTGATTTTAGGCAACAAGACGCCGCTGGAATAACCCTAAAGAATACCAGTCGCGTAATCGGCCATCGCAGAAATAATAAAAAATCCAACACGATCTTTGAACTGTCACCGGAAACTGCGGTGGTTGAATTCAGTTTGTCGAACGCATTTCATGAATCAACTGCCAGTATTCGCCGCGTCCAAATAAGAACGCTCCAACGAAACAATGCCATCGCGACGCACCCCATTGGGGCAGTCGGAATCATTGCATCGGACGAAGCGGATTTAGCCAACTGTGTACGCGAAATGGTGACTCACTTCGATCACTATCGCGACACGGCTATGCGATTTTCAAATCGATGGCGTGCCCTTCATGAACCACAAGCAACCCTTGATTTTTTAGTGGAAGCCTACCAACAAAGTGGCTCCGCAACGCGGGCTTTTGCTTGAAACAGACGTTCAACGACAGTCAAAATCAATGGCGGCAACTGCTGCCTTCTACACGACAGAACAACTAACACGGAATCATACAACTCGATGAATATTTTAGTGATTGGCGGGGCGGGCTACATTGGGTCACACATGGTCCGCCAACTCGACCAAGCTGGGCACAAGGTTATTATCCTCGACAACTTATCGACGGGGTTTGCCGAAGCGGTAACCGCAGGACAGCTGATCATCGGAGAGATGCAAGACCGCACCCTCGTCGAGCAAATCTTAGGCGACCACCAAATTGAATCCGTAATGCATTTCGCTGCATGTGCCTTGGTTGGCGAATCCGTCATCGAGCCAGCTAAATATTACCAGAACAACGTCCTTGCCACGCTTGAACTTCTCGAAGCAATGCGACGGTGCAACGTAAAGAAAATTGTCTTTTCAAGCACCTGCGCTACCTATGGTCAGCCCAAAATCGTCCCAATCACGGAAAATGAAAAGCAGGAACCAGTGAATCCTTACGGTTTCACAAAGCTAGTGATCGAGCGGGCGCTCCAGGATTACTCACACGCCTACGGGCTAAATTTCGCTGCGCTTCGATATTTTAATGCCGCCGGAGCGTCCCCCGAGGGCGGGATTGGCGAAGATCATCAACCCGAATCACACCTCATTCCAATCGTGCTTCAGGTGGCCCTGGCCCAAAGAGAAAAAATCACCATTTTCGGAGACGACTGGGAAACACCCGACGGAACTTGCGTTCGTGATTACATTCACGTCGACGATCTTTGCCGGGCGCATTCCCTTGCACTGGAACGCCTTGATGGTGCAACAAATTTAAAACTTAACCTTGGAACAGGAAACGGCTACAGCGTGCGGCAAATCATTGAGGCATGCCGCGAAGTTACTGGCTGCGATATTGCGGAAGTCGTTGGTGAACGCAGGCCGGGCGATCCCCCAAAACTGATCGCAGACCCCTCACTGGCAAACACGGTACTTGGCTGGAACCCCCAATATCAGTCTCCCAAAACGATTATCGAAACCGCCTGGACCTGGCATCAAACGCATCCAAACGGATACGCCGACGCCACGAAATGACGGCATCGACTAGCCTCGGATGCGGGCTGAGATCAAAACAGATTGAGAAATTTTCAACCTAGCAACCAAAATGCACCGGCGAGAACAAGAACACCAATCAAGATTGCAATCACGTTTTGAACCAGTTGCCGCCGACTCTTTTCTTTGTCGCTGCTCGCCACTAACGACACTTGCTCACCTGCGTGGCTTACTCGAACCACGCGAT
>JAALLA010000131.1:5028-12521 GCA_011087765.1 Pirellulaceae bacterium | reverse complement strand
TAAGCCTGCCTACTTAATGGCCGTGCTATTGTTTTGCAAATCGAACGATAATTTGAGAAAAATGAAATCCAAAGAATTTTAATCGAAGAATCACGTTCTTCCGTCGAATAACAGAATTATGTTTCACCAAAGCTCAATTACAAAGCGAAGGGGATCCTAATTCTGTGTTGAGGAATTGGACAGAGAATGTCGTTCATTTGAAGATCAAGCTACTAAATTACCTTTGTCCATGTTCTGGATGCGATGTCCGTAATCGCAATTGTTTTCATATCACATTCTTATAGACTTAAGTATCGACCTGCGTAATGTTGTGCAGCCAGTTCAGGCAAAATCCACCGAGGTATACGATGTTGGAGGGGCACTCGAGGAAGAATTTTTCGATCCGGCAGATGCTGGTAGTGATGTTTTTCCTTGCGCTGTTTTCTTTCTTGGCTGCTGCTGCTTATGCCGGTGATCCGATGGCCTATGGTTTGGTAATTGCGACTTTTGGGTTAGTTGTTCCAATCTGCTGTATGGCGATCATGAGCGGAATCGCTCTTCTCCTGTCTCGCGCCGATACGAATTTGTTAAAAAAGGCTTCTTCTTCCAACCAGTCTGAAGAACTGGCTGACGGCAGGAAAGTCGAAGTTTCACCATGCCCTGAGGTGATCAATCGAAAAAATTCTGGAAACGGTTCAGAGGGTATTGAGTAATGCGATTAATAGTTGTTTCTAGTTTTGTAATTTTCACGCTATTATTTTGGTCAGCTGAGAGTCAGGCCCAAATTGTTGGGCCAAAACCGAAATATAAGATAACGATCTCTCAATTTGGGGTTGCTCATACTCAAGGAATTCACCCTTTCAAAGTTACGGTGGACTTATTGCCCGCCAAGGCGGCAATTAACCGTCAAGAGTTTGTTGTTGAGTTGACGACCAGTTGCCGATTAGGGTGTACGTTTGACACGACAGGAAGCATAAAGATTCCTGCAGGTAAAACGTCTGGCACGGTTGAGCTGATGTTACCCGCTTCGGGCGAAGTATCGTGGGGTAGTATTAATATTCAGAAAGTTTCGAAGATTGGTGGTGTTAGTAAGACTATTATTCTGAGTGAATATTTAGAGCATGGAAACACGGGTAGTCCAAAGGGACGTAACTCTCAAAACAAACTACTAATTGGGAAAACGAATACTCCCGAATTTGGGAACAGCGAACAGGTTGACACTCGAGAAATATTTATAAGTAGTGGCAGGAACCTGTCTCAGGAGGTTTTAGTCACACAGCCGAACGGATTGAATGCAGGGCCCGCCGCATCTTTAAGAAAACTCCGGAATCGGAAGATAGCGTTCTCGACGATTAAAGCGAGTAATTTACCAGAAAATTGGATCGGACTGTCTGGTTTTGATCAGATCTTCATATCCAGCAATGAGTTCAGAAACCTTACTAAAGGAAATGAACTTCAGCGTGATAATTTAGAAAAGTGGGTTGCCGCCGGCGGAGCGTTAATCATTTATTCATGCGGGCCGGATTATCGTGAAACAAAGTCAATTTTGAGTTTGTTGCTTGGGAATGCTCGTGCATCTCAAGTAGTGGCTGGTGAGTTCCAGGGGTGGGTTCCACATAACGGGTCAAGAACGACCGACATATGGTGGGCGGAACGATCCGTAGGCTATTCAATTCAGAATGCTGCATCAGAAAAAATGGTCCGCCCATTCGAGACCATCCTGTCAGTTAAAACGGTCGACAATCCTGAGTTAATCGATCCAGATAAGTTTGGATTTCTTTCTTATTTGAATGGGTGTATTATCTCGGTTGACGATGATATGACGAACTGGGCAAGAGGTGATTACCGCGAGCTTGATAACTCAATTGTACTCAATGGTTCTTCTCTTGCTGCTCGAATTGGGTACGGTACTGGTCTCATCCCATTGCTTAACATTCCTGGAGTTGGTGAACCGCCGGTATTGCTTTTCAAAGTATTGCTGACAATTTTCTTAATTGTCGCCGGTCCAGTGGCGTTGTTTACCTTTTCAAAAATCGGCAAGCCTCACTTATTACTTGTGTTGATTCCACTTTTGTCCATTTGTATTTCTTTTGCGCTCATCTTGTATGTGTTGTTATCTGATGGATTGAGCAAAACGGCGAGTGTTCAATCGGCCACTACTCTTGACCAAAGGACTAACCTGGCGGTGATTAACTGCAGGGCAGCATATTTTTCAAATTTTAACTCAATGCCATACAATTTTTCACCGGATACATTGGTCGGTCTTACTGGTGGGTGGGATGAAGTAGTGAGAAACCTGGATCAATCGCCTACTCAAATCCAGATTAGTGGTAAATCACTTATGGCGCGAACTATCCATGAGTTGGCAACGTTTCGAGTCCGTCCGGTGGCTAAGAAATTGCTTTTCAAGCAAAGAGATGTCGCGGGAAAGCCTCAGCCAATGGCAACAAATAATTTAGGCGCGAAGGTTGTTTTTGCGATTTTTCGAGATGAAAACGACGACTATTATTTAGTTGAAAACTTAGAAACGGGCCTAGGCAAAAATTTGGAAAAAATTCAGTTAAAAGACGAGGAAAGATTGGCAGCTTACGCGGGAGGACGAATTGTTGAAGGCAGGCGTAAAAAGGTTTCGAACAGGGTTTCACCAAACTCATATTCAGAAATACCGAGACAATTACTTGGTTTTGGAGATAACGAAGCCGTCCTTAAAACGGCGAAAATATCAGCTCTGTTACCATGTTCGAAATCCTATGTAGCGTTTTTAGAGGAGCTGCCATTTGTCACTGATGAGTTCGAGGCTGTAGATTACAAAAAACAAAACCATGTCGTTTTAGGGAGATGGTAACATGTCGCAGGCAGCGCAAGCCATGATCCAGTTAGACAGGGTAACACCGGCATTTGGAAATACACTCGCCGTTGACGACGTTTCCTTTCATGTGGACGCCGGTGAGGTTTTGGGATTTATCGGCCCCAATGGAGCGGGAAAGACCACAAGTATGCGAATACTTTCCACGCTGGATACGCCAACCTCCGGTGAAGCTTGGGTGGACGGCTTTTCGGTCATTGATGATCCTGATCGAGTTCGCAAGCGAATGGGATGGATGCCTGATGGGTTCGGGACCTATCCGAATATTAACTGTGAAGAGTATCTTGATTTCTTTGCGAGATCATATGGTTTGAGGGGCAAAAATCGAATTCGGGCGATCAAAAATGTAATGGGTTTTACCCAACTGAACCAACTCTCTAAGAAGCCAATCTCCGGACTTTCGAAAGGAATGAAACAGCGGCTCTGCCTGGGAAGGGCATTGATTCATAACCCAAAGGTTTTGATTCTTGATGAACCGGCTGCCGGTCTTGACCCCCGAGCTCGCATCGAACTAAGGGAGATGATACTTGAGCTCGCCGCTGAGGGGAAATCCTTGCTCATTAGCAGTCATATTTTGAGTGAGTTGGCTGAAGTCTGTGATCGAGTTGCCATTATTGAGAAGGGGAAGTTGTTAGCGATTGGCTCTGTTGAAAGTTTGTTGCAAAAGGACGCGGTGCATTCAGACGGTGAAGAAATTACGCAGTTTGAGGTGAAGTTTATATCAGAGTCTTCGGAAGCGATTCAGTGGTTTAACTCTCGCAGCGACGTAGAGCTTGTATCTTCAACAACTGATTCGATACTCTTTAATGGCGCAGCGTGTCAGAAAAAGCAAAGTGAGTTTTTAGCCGAGTTGATTAACTCCAAGATTGAGGTTTACGAGTTTGGCGAAAAACAAACGTCGCTGGAGGATGTTTTCCTCTCAGTAACGCGAGGAGAAGTCCAATGACCGAACAAAAATCTGCAATCGAAAAAATTCGATTATCCGGCGCGGCGGCTGATTCGAATTCATCATTAGATTTTGAAGTTTCGAAGCTCGATAGAATTCTCGATCCATGGAGTGATTGGTTTAGTTCCATCTTAATCAAAGAGGCCAGGCAAGCCGTAAAGAGTAAGCAATTTGTTTGGACTTATGTGTTGCAATTGGTGCTGGTTGCCGCTTGGACGGCGATGGGGTTTGCTTCGCTTGAAAATGATCTTGGTTTTGGATTGCTTGTTGGTTATTTAATTATCTTGGGATTTCCACTTGCGGTAATCATACCGTTTAGTGGCTACCGCTCGTTAGCCAGAGAGTTCGATGACGGTACGATTCGATTAATCTCGATTACCACGATGAAACCTAGGCAAATAATACTGGGCAAGTTAGGCAGTGCGTTAATTCAATTGGTAATGTACCTCGCCGTGCTGGCGCCTTGCATTTGTTTTACCTATCTACTTCAGGGTGTAAGTATTGGGACTATCACGATTGGCCTTTCGGTTAGCGTCGGAGGTTCAATCTTCCTCACAATATTTGGGTTGTTTTTAGCCGGCTCTTTCCGGTCTCGAGCCTTGGGAGTTGGCGTATCTGTGGTGTTTTCAATCGCTCTGGGTTTCGCTTATTTTCTTTGGATACTTTTTTGCGTCGAAATATCCAATAGTAATGTTGGTGGGTTTGGGTCCGATGAATATGTTGTTGTTACCGGTTTTATTTTCTCGGTCGGCTCAACTGCACTTTTATTATTGGCTGCTGTGGTTGCGCAGATTTCGTTTCCTTCGGATAACCGGTCGACGTGGATTCGAATAATGATGCTGGTTCAGCAGACGCTCTTTTTGGCTTGGATCTGTCAACTCATTTGTCTGGAGTCGATTGTTTTGGAGATGCCTAAAATAATACTCATGGTGATCGGTCACTTGTGGGTCTTGATGGGTTTTATGATGTGCGGTGAATCTTCAGATCTTTCGCGGAGGGTTCGTCGTTCCTTGCCTAAATCACTTATTGGGCGACTGCTCATTTCATTGTTCATGCCGGGTTCTGGACGAGGCTTTCTCTTTGCGCTGGCAAATGTCTGGGCGGTCTTTCTGATCGTATTCTTTTTGATGTTATTCGAAGACGCATTGTTTGATTGGAATGCTTTCATCGATCAAAAACGGGGTCGATTTAGAAACAATTTGTTTGCGTGGAACAACGAAGTTAGCGGAATGCTTATTTGTACCGGTTTTGTTACCTGGTATTTATCGTTAGTTTTTATGGCTAACCGGTATCTCTGGAATCGAATCCTCCGAATAATTGAATCTGGGTACGGCCCGGCGATTAGCTTGATTTTCGTAGTGGCCATTGTTTCGTTGATTACTATTGTGGCATTGCTAAATGAAGAGTTTTTCGTTGCAAATCAGTTTTCGTCCGACTTGGCAATGTCCTTCAATTGGTACTCGATGACTTTCCATTCAGTATATCAATTCCCCTTTGTATTTTTTATTGTTTTTGTTGTCCAAGCTGTCATCGTTACTGTTTTTGCCATCTTTTTTGCCTCCAAGGATTTTTTAGTGGTTGCGGTCGAGACGCCCGAACGTGTGCTAATTGAAAGGCGGCCTGGCAAGAAAAAATCCCTGCCGGTTGGAGAGTCGATTGACGAGATCTTTGGTGTATTGCCTGCCAAGTCACCTGGCGGTGATGACGCTAACTAGAAATTTGTTTTGTTCCAGCCTGCAATTCTTATGAATGATCCAATTGCTGAGTTAGATTTTTCGGATACGGACATCTCTTTACTCGTTGCTGGGTTTTACTCCCGTGTCAAGCAAGATGACTTACTCAGTCCCATGTATCCTCACGACGATTGGGAGGGTGCCGAGGCACGTCTTCGTGATTTTTTGATTTACAGGTTTGGTGGTTCAGACCAATATATTCAACTTCGCGGGCACCCTCGCTTAGGAATGCGGCATGCTCCCTTTGCGATTGGTGTACAGGAGCGGGATCGCTGGCTGTCGTTAATGATTCTGTCAATGGAGGATCTTGAATGGCAAACTTCAAAGAAAAAAGCCCTGTTGGATTTTTTCGAGCAGGTAGCAGAATTTCTTAGGAACCAATGATTTTATGCGTGTGGTGATTTTTGTTGATTGGAAAACGCGAACCAGTCAACGCACATCTCCGATAGACCCGGTGGTTTTGGAACTGATGTTCTAAAAATTGAAAGCCATTGTTCCATTAGGTATAGTTTATTTAATGAGCGTGGACGCGTTTTTCCAAATCGGATAAATCTGATAGTAATTTTTCATGGTGCAATTTGTGAAGTCTATTTTTCTGCGATTTTTGACGGTGTGTTTTATAGTTCCCATTTTTGGGGAGCTCGCGTTTGGCGATGAAAACGAGAAGCTGAATGTGCTTTTTATTTCTGTGGACGACATGAATTGCGACCTTAGCATTTATGGAAACCCGTTGGTAAAGACGCCAAATCTTCAACGCTTGGCTCAAATGGGAGTTAGATTTGACAATGCCTATTGCCAGCAGCCTCTGTGCGGACCTAGTCGAGCCAGTTTAATGACTGGATTAAGGCCGGATACTCTCGATATGCATACACTGAAGCATGAGCTGCGAGACAAGAATCCGGATGTTGTAACGCTTGGCCAGATGTTTCGGAACCAAGGTTATTTTTCGGCTCGAGCTGGAAAGATCTACCACTACGGAAATCCGAGCATGATTGGCACCGATGGAAACGATGATCCTCAGACATGGGACCAACGGTTCAATCCGGTGGGAATCGATCGCTCGCAGCAGGAGAAGATAACGCGTTATGGTGCTGGGCGTGAAAAAGATAAAAATTTGGGCATCAGCATGGCATGGTGGGATCCTGTCAGTCGGGATGAGGAGCATACTGACGGCATGGTAGCATCGAAAATTGTCGAATTAATTAAGCAAAAACAGGGCGAACCGTTTTTCTTGGCGGCAGGGTTCTTCAATCCGCACTGTCCTTACGTTGCACCTAAAAAGTACTTCGACTTATATCCTCTTGAGTCCATTGAAATGCCTGATCTTGAGGCAGCTAAAAAAGATCTGGAGGATGTTCCTCCGATGGCTGTAATGCGTGATAAAAAGAATTGGCCGTACTACTTTAAAGATGTAACGGTAGAAGAGGCACGTAAAAGCAAGCAAGCGTATTATGCCACGATCTCTTTTGTAGACGCGCAGGTTGGCCGATTGCTCGATGCACTTGACGAAGCCGATTTAATGGAAAAAACCGTCATTGTATTTTGGTCGGATCATGGTTACTTCCTTGGAGAAAAAGGACTGTGGTACAAGAAGAAAGCATTTGAAAGATCCGCCAGGATGCCCTTGATTATCGCTGCACCCGGTTTAAGCAAGAACTTGGCGTCGCAAAAACCGGTCGAGTTACTCGACCTTTATCCCACATTGGCAGATTTATGCGGGCTAAAGGCTCCTGACGATCTTGAGGGCGTTTCTCTCCGCCCGTTATTAGTCAATCCTGCAGATGCGAACTGGGCAAAACCTGCCGTGACTCAGATCTGGCATAACCGAAACGCTTGGGGGTACTCTCTACGCAATAACCGTTATCGGTATACTGAGTGGCTTCAAGGGAAAGCGGGGCGTGAACTTTATGACCACGCAAAAGATCCGGATGAAATTAACAACCTCGCTGGCAACGAGGGCCACGCGCAG
>JAALLA010000131.1:2046-4928 GCA_011087765.1 Pirellulaceae bacterium | reverse complement strand
TGGGAAGGAACCTATGTCTCGATACGACGTGATTGTAATTGGCTCGGGAATTGGTGGCCTGAGCGCGGCGCTCACTGTCGCCCGTGCTGGGAAAAGTGTGCTCGTATTGGAAGCTGAGCGGCAATTTGGCGGATTCATTAATCCGTTTGCAAGAAAAAAGTTTTGGTTTGATACCGGAATCCACTATGTCGGAGAGATGGGCAAAGGACGGTCGCTTTATCAGGAATTCGAAAATTTAGGGTTGCTGGATGACTTAAAGTTTCGGGAGCTCAATCCGCAGGGATTTGATCGTTATGTCTTCCCGGATTATGAAATTCGACTGGGAAATTCTCTGGATGATTTCCACAGTCAATTATCCAAAGATTTCCCATCAGAGCGAATTTCACTGAGTAAATTTTTTAAGCGATTCAAAGCGATTGATCGAAGTCTCAGGGATTTGCAAAAACGAAAAGGCGTGTTGGCAACGATTCGTTTGCTTCCAAAAATTCCGCAGCTATTGCGGTACAAAGGCTACACTTACAAACAGTTGCTGGATCAGTTTTTTGTTGACCCGCGACTGAAGGCAGCTCTTTCCGGTCCCGGTGGCGATATTGGCCTTCCTCCCGGCAGTGCGGCGGCATTGGTCATGATTGGAATAATTGCTCACTTTTCACGAGGTGCCTACTATCCGATTGGTGGATCAAAGAAAGTCCGCGATACCTATGTTGAACATCTTGAAACCAATGGAGCGACTTTAAAAAGAAGGAGTCCTGTTGAGTCAATTGAGCTTAGGGATGGGAAGGCAAGCGGTGTAAGAACGGCGACTGGTGAAAGCTATCAATCTCCGATCGTTATTTCAAATGCAAGCGCATTGCATACATTGCGGGATATGGTTGGCTATTCCAAGTTAGGAAGAAAACCAGTTGAAAAGATGCAACGAAGTCGTTATTCAATTGGCTCGGTTTGTGTTTTTGTAGGAACGAGCCAACAGCCTAACGAGTTTGGTTTAGATGATGCCAATATTTGGAATTATCCCTCCTACGATATAGACTCACTCTATCGGCCGGTTTTAGAAGGCCGGCAAATGGAAGAAATGGCATTTTTCCTTACGGTTCCAACCCTGAAGGATCCTCATGCTAATCACGCTCCTCAAGGAAAACATACCGTTGAACTTATAACCTTTGCCCCCTGGAAAGCCTTCGAACCATGGAGTCAGCAGCCAGTGCTCAAACGTGATCCTGACTACATGCAAATAAAAAATGATGTAGGGAAACGGTTGCTAAATGCGGCAGAAAAATATATTCCCGGCTTGGAGGCAAAAGCGGAGGTGATTGAAATCTCATCGCCATTAACAAATTCGTCCTTCGCGAACACTCCTAATGGGAGTATTTACGGAATGGACCATATACCAGGTCAAAGTGGTTCTGGCCGCTGGGGAACTCGGTCGCCTATCGAGGGCTTGTTGCTTTGCGGCGCGGATTCGCTGGGCGGGGGCATTGCTCCTTGTGTTACATCCGGAACAGCTGCCGGTAAGTTTGCATTAAAAACGTTGACTACTTCGAGATGATTGTTAGTTTAGCTTGGCTGACCTATCGGTATTCGGGCGGATTCCGCTGAAGGCCACAGACAGTGTGAAGGTATCTTAAATTTTTGTCTTTTAAATCTTCGATGCAATCGAAAATTTGAATTTCTATAATTTCTGAATTTAGTTTTAAAATTTCCTGCTGTCTCTAATTTTTTTCTAGTAGGCTTCCCCAATGTTGTCGCCGTTAACTTGGGCGATCGCGGACCCACTAAAGAAAAAAATTTGCATCCTCGACGTGCTTACAGATTCCAATAGTAAAGACCTTTCGCAATCTGATCTAATCAATGAGTTCGCGATAAAAATGGTATCCGTTATCAATGCTCATGACTTGGCGTGGTTCGTCGCCCGCGAGATCGTAGGTAGTCTTGGATATGAAGACTGTGTTATCTACTATTTGGACGACCAAAGGTCTTGTCTCAAGCAAATTGCTGCGATTGGAAATAAAAATCCTATCCAAGATCAAATTCTGAATCCTTTGACGATCGACCTTGGAGTGGGGGTCACGGGACACGTCGCTTTAACAAAGCAAGCGCTTTTGGTTTCTGATTTAAGAATTCACGGGAACTATGTGCCGGATATTGAACCCGGTCTTTCAGAGCTATGTGTACCCATTATGTTCGGGGAACGACTTTATGGAGTTCTCGATAGCGAATCAAAGATCACTGACGGCTTCGATGAAGAGGATAGAAAAAATTTCGAAACGATTTCCAAATTGATTGCCGCGAAACTCGCCCTGATTGAACAAACCGATTTAATTAACAATTACGCTGCAGAATTAGAAGATAAAGTGCAAGAGCGGACACTGGAACTTAGGTCCGCGAACGCGAAGCTTGAATACCTGGCGTCCACCGATCCGCTGACGGAATTGGTTAACCGCAGGCGGCTTGATGATGTTTTAAAAATTGAACATGCGCGAGCATGTCGATACGGTGGAGAGTTTTCAATTATATTGTTCGATATCGATCATTTTAAATCAGTCAACGACAATAGGGGGCACCAGATTGGAGACGAGGTGATTGCAGGTGTGGGACAGATTGCACAAGAGATGTCCAGAAAATCTGATACGACTGGCCGCTGGGGGGGGGAGGAGTTTCTAATCATCGCCCCCCAAACAAAAACTTTCGGCGCCGTCGCCTTTGCCGAAAAATTACGTGTTGCAATTGAGAGCGGAGAATTTGCGAGCGGGGTAAAGATTTCCGCGAGCTTCGGTGTGGCAAGTTTTCAAGAAAATGAGCCGTCTCATCAATTGCTTAATCGAGTCGATAAGGCGCTTTATCGAGCTAAGCGATTAGGGCGGAATCGAGTCGAAACGGACGCT
>JAALLA010000131.1:0-1946 GCA_011087765.1 Pirellulaceae bacterium | reverse complement strand
CAAACAACTCGATTGGATATGTCTTTTGACTTCACCAATTTCGCATCTGCCGGTGTGTTTAAATACCAATGGCAAATAGGAAACGCGTTTTTCCTCAGAGCGTTAGCAAGGTGACGAACCAAGCCTAACTCGTTAACCCTTTGCCTTACTTTTTCTTGATGACAACATTTCTAAACCAAACTGGGTGACCGTGATATTGAAATCCAATATTGCCCGTCCGCGGTAATTTCTTAAGTGCTGTTTTAAATTTGTTCTTCGTCCCGTCAGGATTTAGCTTGGGAGTCGTCCATTTATCAAGATTAGCATTCAAAACGTTTTTGCCGTTGAGGACAACTTGGATGTTGGGGCCTACGCAGGTGATCTTCATTTGATTCCATTCACCATCAGGCTTGCCCGCTGATTCGGTTGGAGATTTCGCATCGTACAAGGAACCAACAATGTGTTTGCCGCTGTAAAGACCGCGGGAAGCAACCTGGATTTCAAATCCACCCTGAACGGGGTTCTTAGGGTCCGTTCGGAAGAACACGCCGCTGTTGCATTTTTCCGAAGTTTTATAGTCGAGGGAAAGTTCGAAATTTTCATAAGGTTTCTCGGTCCAAATATATCCCCCGGGCTTTTCGGATGGGTGGAGAACTCCGTCATCGACTTGCCACGCGCCTGGTTTCGCGACACTCCAGCCTTTTAGGCCGTTGGCAAGTAAATTGGTTCCATCTTCGGCGGGTGCATAGCCGCCAGTGATGAAGAGTGGAATTAGGAGGCAGAGCAAGCTTTTCATAGGAAGTGTCTTGTTAATATTTGAGAGTGATTGATTGCTTATTCGCCAAAGTTAATTGGAGATGGCCACATTAATAGTAAGCCTTTGGCAAACCTAAAATCGGCCTGTTAACTTAAATTTAAAACTCCGACGGACGGTAAGTCAAGTTTATCCATTAGTTATGCGAGAAAATTTAATCAAACCAAGCGATCGTTCGAGAATCGCCCATAAAAGAGAAAACCACCGCCGGATTGGTTTTTCCAGCGATGGTAATGAACCTGTCTGATTTATTATTCAAAAATGGAGGTAAGTATTTGTAAGTTGGCCTCAATTAGCATGATGGCTTGAAATCAGTGCTGGCGAAGTGAGCGCAAACTAATTCGCGCTTACCAGTCAATTGACTGAACTCCATCACTTGGCTCCCACTTTGCAGTGTGATTTGCGCGCTTATCTGTTCGATTTGCTCTCAATTTGAGCTGACCGCCTCTTTTCGGAATGAAACTTCACGCCATTTAAGAGTTGAGGGATTATTTTGCCCGCTGATTAAGAACCTTTCGCGTTTGCGTGTATTGATTTTCTCGAGTCTAAAGCGTGGGTCTTTTTCTAACTAAACAATTCGCGGTAACTTCATTTCCTAAGACAGTGTTCAAAATATCCATGATTTCGAATGTGCAGCCAGTCACCGGCCCTCCGCAAGCAGTCGCGATCCTTTCGAGCAAGATAGCCATTCCCGGGTCACCGCTGATAAATCCAAACCCCTTGGTCTCATTGAAAAACTTGACAGTTCCATTACCTCTTGAGGTCATTTCAGCGGCATCTTGGTCCCCTTCATCACCGCTGATGAAACCGAAACCTTTGCTATTATTAAAGAACTTTACAGTTCCATTACCACGTGTAGTTGGCGAATCCGTGGTTGCGTTTGTATCGGTCTTATCCTGCGCGAAGGTTGACGGTGTTGGTAGAAAACAAATCAGTAAACAGCCTAAACCTGCGATTGCGATTCGATTCATTTTTGAGTCCTGTTTCAATGGAAGTGTGTTGATTGTAAGCCTGCCCAATATGCAAAAGGTGTGCCAACAGTGAAAAGCGGTGTTGCGGCCGGAAATGGTCCCGTTTCGATCTCAATTTGCGAGCACTGTCTCAATTTGCAACAAAATCTTCCAGAGGGGGAGGGAATCCGATTCAATTGCCA
>JAALLA010000130.1 GCA_011087765.1 Pirellulaceae bacterium | reverse complement strand
TTGCTTTCGAAGTTGCGTTTTTTAATGGAGATTTATCTTGGTCGAAAATCAAGCGCTAGTCGGCCAGTTTGTTGAAGCAGTTATGAATGATCGTGATGAGGCTTGTCGTTTACTTCAAGTTCATCCGACGTTGTTTAGCCTTCCCATGGATTTGGGACAAAACGCATTGCATTATCTAACACTCGAGGGCTCGCCATCGGATGTTGAATTTTTGCTTCAGCAGGGATTCGATCCGGAACGGCGAAACGATTTTGGTGACACGCCGCTATTAGACGCATGCGTTTTAGAAAAGACAGAGACGGCAAAAGTCTTGCTCGCTTATGGTGCCGACCCAAATGTAGGGAGCGAGGTGCGGTTTAATGCCATTCATTGTTGTGTGTACGACGGCAACGCTGAACTGATTGATGCTTTGATTTCAGCGGGAGCGATTCCAGTTTATACAACCCCGCTTGGTGAGACGATTTTTGACCAATGGCCAGATTGTCCCGAACGCCAACAGGCTATGCAGGAATTGATCCAGAAGCACCAGATCGAACGTCCCAGGTCGGATTAAACGCCCCAAGTCGGATTAAACGTGGGCAGGTCAAAACCAAATTGCAAATGTTCGACGGTCGGTTTTCCAGCTCTTTAGTCGCTTGTGCGCTAGAGAATTACCTCGCCCGTGTCTCTTTTTATTAGTTCGTGTTCCGCAGGTTTATTTCTTTGCTGGTGAAAATTCCTGAAGGCTCATTTTCCCATCTTGATTCTTATCTTTTCGTTTAAATTGTTTCTCGGCTGCCGCTCGTTTGTCTTTTTTGCGGGGATTGGTGAATTCTTTTAGAGAAATCGAGCCGTCACCATTTTTGTCAAAATTTTGAAATCGTTTTTCCAGGGTCGGTGGTTGAGGTGGGATAATTTTGTTCGGAGTGAGGGTCTCTTTTCTGGCTTCCCAGTTCGGGTTCAATTTGGCATTCCAGATTTTGATATCGTCGATTTCGGAATAAGTGCCTGACATAGGGAATCCAAAGTTAGTTTTGGGTCGACCGATTTTTTGGTCAGCGCCAAAAGCGATGGGTCCGTCATCGACCTGAGCAACAAATTCGTTTCCAGCGACTTCGATTTGCATGGTGTGCCATTTTCCAGGAGCAAATTTCTGTTGAACTTGCCCTACGGTTACAGCACGGTCTTCTGGGTCATTTTTTACTTTTTCTCCCTTAAGCATGTAGCCTTCAGGGGTCAGCGTTGCCCGACAGATATGTCCTTTTCCGTTAAAGGAGCAGTGAATTGCCTTTCCACCACTGAATCTAAATTTAAATTGAATAATAAAGTTTTCTGGGAAATCTGCTTCTTTTCGAATGACAGCGGAATGTTTGTCTGCCGGTAACTCGCTTCCGCGAAGAGCTTGCTCAATGATATTCCAGTCACCTTTGGGAATCGTCCATTGTGAATCGAGAGACGGTGTTGAAAATGATTCTTGAAAAATCACCTTACCGGGGAGGCACAGGAGGGGGTCGTCTGCACAGGCCGGCTCTTGAAGCGCTGGTGCTTGAATGGTGAAGGCAAAAACGACGGCTAAAATTGACAATCGGGCAGAAGGCATCGGCTGAGTCTTTCAGTAATCAGGGTGGAGGGGCATGAATCTGGCAACGAGCAACGGAAGCATCCCATGTCAGATACGCCGCGACGTCGAATTAATGAAAAAAATGAGAGATTTCTGTTAGTAACGCGAGTCGCATCAAGAGTGCCAGAGATTGACCTACAGTGGTCTCTTGGTTGTTCGCGGTAATTGAATCGGGGTTCGAAATACTGAACCTGATTGAATGCGGTATTTATGAGGTGTTGCCCCCACGTGTTTGTGGAAGTGCTGCGTGAAGGCACTTTGGTCGCAGAACCCAACGTCCATTGCGATTTCTAAAATCGATTTTTGACTGTTGAGAAGTGCCTCGCAGGCAGACTGGATTCTCGTTTTAATTAAAAATTGTTGTGCGTTGATTCCAAAGACACTTATGAATCTTCGGTTGAGTTGTCGCGGAGAGATATTCGACAGTGCTGCCAGGTCGGGGACTTTAATCTTTTGCGAATAATGTTCCCGGATGTAATCTACCGCTTCAACGACTTCGAGATACGGGACAATTGATTTTTTATTGTTTTCGTAACTTTGTACGGTGCCCATTACACCAATGATGTTTCCATTCGCACCATGCACGGGATGCTTTTGGGTAACGAACATGTCCAGTAGGCGTTGTTCGTTGTACCAGAGTTCGAGATGGTTAATGAGTGATTTACCAGTAGAAATGACTTGTTGGTCGTCGAGTACAAAGCGATCGGCAACATGTTTTGGGAAGTGGTCGTAGTCAGTTGTGCCGATAAGGGCATCCTGATTGTCTAATCCGAGTCGCACCAGTAAGGAATGGCTGCCGAAGATCATTCGACTTTTGGTATCTTTAACGAAGAAGTAGATTCCAGGAATGTTGTCAAAAAGTAAATGAAACTGGTGAAGCAATCCCATTTTTTTAATGAACGAGATTCGAATCTTTGATCGATCGACTTCCGTTAAATTTGAATTTGGATTTGTGTTTGGCATTGGTGCGATTCATCGAATTAAAAGTTGTGATCTTGGCTGGTCTTGATTACCCAATCTGCTATTGAATACTTCTTTTAAAGCAAACTTCATTAGAGAAGTTGTAAGCCCCAACTGCGAGCCTTTTGTGTATCAATTGTGTACAAGCAAAGGAGGCGCCCTCATGTTGTAACGAATTTTTCGCCTGCGCAACTGAAAACATAACTGACCCTCACGGGGTGCTCTATTTAAAGAGAGTGGGGTCGATAGTGCAGAGTAGTTCCCTTAATTTCGAAATTAATTCTCGCGTCTTTAATTTCCCGATTTCAGCCATTTCATCAGCGCGTGTAAATTCAGCAATTCCGAATTCGGAAATGTCAGGTTGGATTACAAAATCCGCGGGAGCAACTCCTACCGAGTTCATGTTTACATTTTGAACCACGTAGGTTCTCAAGAGAGTGCTGATAGCCGAGGCTTGCTTCATTTTGTGGGTGGGTGTTGTTGATTGATTAGATGCAAATTCTGGCTTGATACTGGCACTTACGCTGGCCGCGATTACAAAATTACACCCATTCTGCACGAGGGTGTCGGCGGGAACGTTGTTGACAATTCCCCCATCGACGAGTGCCTGGCCATTGCGATTGATTGGGCGTGAGAGCACGGGTAGGTTGATACTCTCAGTAATTGCATGAACCGCGTCACCTTTGCTGCGAATAATGGGTTGGCCACTGATCAGGTCGACGGTGATTGACTGGACTGGAATCGTTAATTGTTCCAATCGGCTATGTTTGAGATATTTGCGAAGCATGGAATCGAAATGGCCTCGACGATATTTCCATAAGAGGTACCAGTATCCTCCGTTGGGAAGGATTCGAAATATCCATGGCGGTGTTAAGTCTTCGATAAATCGTTCGACATTGTCATCTGGTTCCATCCCGGAGCAGTAGAGAATGCCCGTCATTGCACCTACGCTTGTCCCTGCAATCATGTCAATCACGATGCCATGCTCTTCGAGGACTTTGAGAATGCCAAGGTGAGCCATGCCTCTTGCTGCCCCTCCCCCTAGAGCGAGCCCTATCCGGACTCCCCGTAGTTGGTGAATGACTCGTTCGAATCCGTTGATCAATCCATTGCTTTGTTTGGCCGGCGGTGTTTCGAAAGAGAGTTTGAAATTTCGTCTTACCGGATCATTTAATTCGGGAGCGAGAGGCGCAATTCGGCAATCACCAGGCAAGATCCAGACGACATTGATTTTATTTGCCCAACCGGGGGCAGTCTCGAGAATTTTTTGGAAGGCAGCGACAGATTGCTCCCAGTTCTCCAGCGTAACGCACCAGAGTATTTTGTCCGCAAACTCCAGAATGGCTGCCATCGCCTGCGGCCTTTTGTTGTCGAGGTCGATGAGCAAACGCTCAGCATTTGCCCATTCGGCGAGCTTTTGTTGAATCGCGCCTGCATTTGTTATCCCGTCAGCACTGGTTGAGATTTGGTAGTCCGGGATCCCGTCAATTGCTTTCCATTGTTCGTCATCGGTAATAACATGCGGTAGTTCTTCAAGTTCGGTCAGACGATTGGCAAGTCGTTGCGTAAAGACGCGGGTTTCGCGCGACTGGTGAAGGACAGCAACGTTTTTTGGGATTTGATGTTCCCGTTCTTTCATGGCCAATTTAAGCACGGTATTGGCAAGCATGGTTGCAAAGTTATGTTGAAATTCGGGATGTTTTTGATTCAGTGCCAGGCAGGCGCGATAGTCAATTCTGAGCATCGTGGAAGGTTCTTCAGCAACTATTTCCATTGGTGCCGGCTCGCCAATTGCTGCAGCAAGTGCTCCAAATTGCTCCCCCGCAACTTGGAATCGAGTTGCAATCATACGTCCCTGAAAGTCATATAATGTTTGGCGCATTCTGCCGTGGATCATCAAATAGACCGAGTGGAACGCTTGATTAATCTGTTGAGGAGCCTCTCCTAAATCACAGTGGATCACTTCACACCGGTTTGCGATTTCGTTTACCAGTTCATCGCTTAAATTTTTAGAGCACGGATGACGTTTGAGAAGTAAGAATTTATCGTTGGTCAATGAACAGAGCTCCAGGGTTGCAAATTTCGATAGGCGGGGACGTTGTCAAACGGATGTCAGCACAGGATTGCCTGGGCTGATCGGAAATCGTCTTTATTCAAATAAAACTTTGCGATTGGCACGGTCGTAGATTTGACGATGAATTACTGGAAAGTCTACAGTTAATTTTATTATTTATTGGCTTGGGTGAATACAGCATCCCGGATTGACTTTCTGAGATTATCTATGCGATTGAAGCAGAGTATCACGAAACTGAAAAATTCAATTTCCCGACGTTCGAAATTCATGCGGATTTTGATGTGGCTGCTGTTTGTGTTTGCGACAATTGCACTGGCAATTTTAGTAATCGAGTGTTTTCGTTTTGCCGGTACGATGACCGACCGTGGATTGGCATTTCGTTTTGGGCGAATTGTTTTTCTAGTTGGCTTAAATGCGCTGCTGACGACTGCGGTGGCCACTGTGTTATTGTTGGTGATTTGGGTCAAAACTGCGAACTCGCTTCCAGAGCTTAAGGGGTGGCACCTCGAAATGCCAGAGTCTGAGTTTTGCGCATCAGATGCGGACGAAGGTTATCGTTTGGATGATTACCTTGCTCAGGAGCAGCGGGTTTTCGATGAGTTAGACAGCTTTATCGACAATCGTTGGGAATCGGAGGTTAACGGTGCATTCAGCCGCTACCGTCGTGACTCGGTCTGCAATCCGGAAACGGTAGTCGATCGAAATTGGAATCGCACACAGGTTTTCGAGGCTAAGAATCCGAAAGGCGGAGCCGTGTTGATTCACGGACTAAGTGATTCACCGTATTCGCTGAGAGAGATTGGGTTGCGATTGCATCGTGAGGGATACACGGTCGTCTGGCTGAGAATGCCAGGCCATGGCACTTGTCCCTGTGCCTTGGCGAATGTGGAGTGGCCTGACTGGACGGCTGCTGTTGAAGTTGCCGTTCGTGGACTAGCGGGAAAATTACCTGCGGGCAAGCCTCTCGTACTTGCTGGTTATTCAAACGGCGGGGCGCTGGCAGTGAATTATGCGCTAGCGGCCGTTGCCGATTCGGCGCTTCCAAAAATTGAAGCTATTCTTTTGTTTTCTCCGATGATTGGCATTAATCCTTTAGCACGTCTGTTTCGGATTCATCACACGGTCGCTCTGATTTCTCGGACAGTCAAAGCGCTGTGGACGAATGTCGATGCCGAGGTTGACCCGTTTAAATATAGTTCCTGGCCAACCAATGCGAGCATTCAGGCTTGGGATATGACTCAAGAGGTCGAGCGACGACTGGCCTCACTGGAAAAACAAAAGCGGCTGAACGAGATCCCGCCCGTCCTGGCAATGCAATCCGTAGTCGATTCAACGGTTAGAGTGCCCAAGCTCATTTCCTCACTATTTGAAAGGTTGCAAAATAAGACGAGCGAATTGTTTTTGTTTGACATCGACCGATTCGATCAAATCGCAAATCTGTTTAATCTGTCATTCGAGGATAATGTCTTTCCAAATTTGGAAAGCGAAGATTTGTCATATCAATTGACGATCTTGCGAAATGCAAAATTGGATTCAAGAAAAGTTATGCTGGAGTCCCGAGTGCGTGGCCAGTCGTTTGAAGAATTTCTCGACTTGGAGTGGCCGGAGGGAGTCGTTTCTCTGTCACACATCGCCATCCCATTTTCAGCTAATGATCAATTGTATGGGAATCGTGCTGCAACGGCGGCGACCGGGATCAATTTTGGTTCGATCAGCCTTCGCGGTGAGTCGAGCGCGTTACTACTTTCCGATGCGCTGTTTGTTCGATGCCGTCACAACCCATTTTATGAATTGATGGAGAATCGAATGATCCGCTGGCTAGGTAAAGCGGTAAAGCGGTAAAGCGGTTGGTGCACGTGCGGTTGGTGCACGTGCGGTTGGTGCACGTTTTGATTGTATGTCTTTTTTAAAGACCGGTGACGTTGATGGTGATGCCCAATTGAATCCTCTACAATGCGTCTTGGATGTTCCAGTTGATGATTGTCTATGGTGAGAGAGAAAACGTGAGCAAGTTGACCTGTTTGAAGATTGTAATTCGATTGTCGAGTGTTATTTTTTTCGTTTGCCTGTTGACTGCGACCGCACCGGGGCAACGAACCTCGCCCGCGATGCCGGGGGTAGTTGCCAACGTTCAGTGGAATGAAGATTCAGTAGATTATTCATCGGCTGGGAAGCGTTACCGCTTTGATTTTTCAACGAGTCAAAAATCAGAAATAGACGATTCCAAGTCCTCTTCAGGAACGTCTAATTCAGCAAGGCCCTGGCCCCGCCGCCGCACAACAGATCAGGGAGCCAGTACCGGGAAGTATCTCGGGCGGCCATTGCGGGGGAGGCAGTACACCGAGGTCGAATCGCCAGACGGGAAATGGCGAGCCAAGTACAGGGACTGGAACCTGGTTCTTGAGAATTTAAAAACGAAAGAAGTCGTAAATGTCACGACCGACGGAGATGAAGACATTCATTATGGAACTGCCAGTTGGGTTTATGGCGAAGAGCTTGGCCAAAAGAAAGCCATGTGGTGGACTCCGGATTCCAGCAAAATCATTTACTATAAATTTGATGACTCTCTCGTTGAGAAGTTTTATCTGCTTCGGGGGTGGTCAAAAATCAACACCTCACTTTATCCCGAGTATTATGCAAAGGCTGGTGCGAAGAATCCGATTTCGGAGTTGTTCGTTTACGATTTAAAATCGAAGAAAACGACACGCATCGACATTGGTGGCTCGGGAGATGAGTACATTTACGGGCTTCGCATGTCGCCGTTAGGCGATCGTGTCTTGTTGAATTGGACCGATCGATTGCAGCAGCACCTCAAGGTAATGACCGTTGATCTTGAGTCTGGTGAATGCAAGGCGATTATCGAGGAGCATCAGGAGACTTGGCAGGAAAACTCTCCGGCAATGCGGTTTCTTAAAGACAAGAAAAGATTTTTGTGGCCGACAGATAAAACTGGGTTTACACATTATGAAGTCAGGGATCTTGAGGGAAATGTTTTTCAAACGGTAACGCAAGGCGATTTTCAAATAAATTCGTTGGAGGTTTTTGAAGATGAAAATCTCGTTAGTTTTGTGGCCAACAGTTCGAGCGTAAATCCATATTACATGCAGTACCATTTAGTCTCGCTTGATGGCAAGCGGCAACGACGGGTGACGACATTGGATTACCATCATTCAAATTTCCAGCTTTCTCCGGATCGCAAGTGGCTGATTGCGCAATACGAGTCGGTTAACCGCCCACCGTCGACGGCGATTTATCGAACGGACGGTAAGTTCATTGCCAACCTTGCAGAACAGAGCCCTTCGACAGCGGCTAATCTGGCTGAAATGTTCAAGTTCCGTTCGGAGGACGATCAGTTTGATATTTACGGAATTCTCTACAAGCCAAGTGACTTTGATCCGGCGAAAGAATATCCAGTTATTAACGCTTTGTATGGTGGCCCGGGGTCTCGTGAAATTAGCGCTCGTTATGTGTCTCGTCCGCGCAGGGAATGCGATGAGGGCTATCTGGTGGTTAAGGTTAATAACCGAGGGACCGGAGGGCGCGGGAAGGCGTTTCTTGGTGCTGCTTATCTGCAGCTTGGTGATGTCGACATTCAGGATCACGCCGACGCAATTCGGATGTTGCGAAAACGAAGCTATGTCGATGGAGATCGGGTAGGTATTGTGGGGCATTCCTACGGTGGATTCATGGCGGCGATGGGGATTTTTAAGCATCCGGATGTCTATACCGCGGCGGTGGATCGGGCTGGTCCGACGGACTGGAGAAACTACGATACGATTTACACGGAACGTTATATGAGTACGCCCCAGCTCAATCCGGAAGGCTATGAAATGGGAGCCGCGATGACCCATGTGAAAAATCTGAAGGGTAAGATTCTAATTATGCATGGAATGGTCGACGATAATGTGCACCCCAATAATGCGTTTCAACTAATTGAGGCATTGGATCGAGCGGGGCTGACGTACGAGAGTCGATTTTGGCCAAACGGCGGGCATGGTTTGGGGCGTGGCGTCGATGTGACTCAAGGGGAGTTTTTCAAGAGAACACTGCGGCCGGAATCACATTAGTTTTCCGGCCGAAGAACGGTTGAGCCGAGTGAGGTATTCAGTGGAGTGGAGTTGATTTGATGGAAAATTCCTCTGGTTTGGCTTTCTTGGATTAAGTTTTTTGATCACGGAAGAGAGTAGTAAGTTTTATGAAATTATGGTTTTCGCGCTATTTCGATTCATTCTCTTTCATCGGGCTTGTCTTTGCGGTTTTATTTTTTTCCGCATCGGTAACGCCTTCTTTGCTGCCTCGTAATTTCCTTTTCCAGGGATTGTTGTCTGGTTTTGCTTTGGCGACTGGGTATGGAGTCGGGGTTGGATTGTTAAACCTCTATCAATTTTTAGAATTTTCCAAGCCTTCTGAAAAGTTGGAGCGTACTTCGAAGTTCATTACTTCGGTCGTGGTTGCGGTGGTGTTTGTCGTCTATTTGAGACAGATGACGTTTTGGCAAAACTCAATTCGTGAGTTGATGGAGATGCCACCATTGGAAACTGCTCATCCTTACACAACCGCCGTTATTGCCGTGTTCTCTGCTTGTTGTTTGATCGCAGTTGCTCGGTGGTTGGGATGGATGTGCAGGTATGCGTCGCGTCAACTCAATCGCTTCCTTCCTCGTCGCGTCGCAACGACACTTGGGGTAACGATGATCGGACTGTTGGCGATTTTTATCGCCAACGGGGTGATCGCTCGCGGTTTAATGAGTGCGGCGGATTCGTTTTTTGCAAAGGCGGATGCTTTAATTGACGAGGGGGTTGCTCAACCAGAAATCGCAATCGCATCGGGCAGTCCAGGTTCTTCAATCGAATGGGATACGATCGGTCGCCGCGGAAAGAACTTTATTGTAGAAGGGCCACAGGAATCAGATTTAACTGAGTTTTGGGGACGGGAGTGTCTGCAACCGGTGCGCGTCTACGTCGGTTTGCGTTCTCGGGATTCTATCGAAGCACGGGCAAAATTAGCTTTAGAAGAGTTGATTCGCGTTGATGGTTTTAAGCGATCTACATTAATTGTTGCGACACCCACCGGAACGGGGTGGTTAGATCCAGCGGCGGTCGATTCAGTGGAGTATTTACTGGAGGGCGATACGGCGATTGTAAGTATGCAATACAGTTACCTGCCAAGTTGGTTGACGATTATTGTTGATCCAACACGCTCGATTGTGGCGTCTCAGGTTCTCTTTGATGAAATCTATGACTACTGGCTTACGCTTCCTGCGGACGACCGCCCTAAGTTATATCTGTTTGGCTTAAGTTTGGGAGCGTTTGGGTCTGAGGTGTCTGCGGATTTGTACAAGGTATTTGACAATCCAATTCAAGGCGCGGTGTGGAGTGGTCCTCCTTTTCCAAGTACGCAGTGGCAGGAGTTGACGCGCGAGCGAAACGAGGATTCTCCCGCATGGTTGCCGCGTTTTCGAAATGGATCGATGGTGCGTTTTACTTCGCAGGAAAATACGCTGGAGTCAGGGAAGCCATGGGGGGAGATGAGGAATGTATACGTGCAGTATGCGAGTGATCCGATGGTCTTTTTCTCACCCGATTTGGCGTTTCAAAAACCTGCGTGGCTTGGGGGACAGCGGGGCCCTGATGTTTCACCTCATTTAAAATGGTATCCGGTCGTTACGTTTTTACAAATCGCTTTCGACCTGCCGATGGCGACGAGTGTGCCCAATGGTTATGGCCATAACTATTCGCCTTCGAGCTATATTGATGCCTGGATTGCGGTAACGAACTCCGAAGCTATTCCGCTGGAAGCGGTCGAGCGATTGAAAAAGAAAATGTTCATTCCACCATTTTAAGCGTGACTGAAATTCAGCCACAGAATACTCAGGGGCTGCGATATTCAGCCGGCATCTTGGGAGTGACTCCCAGCTTTTCGTAATTAAATCCGCTGGGAAGCGGCGTGTAGGCGTCGATGTAATCGACATTGGATTTTGGTGGGATTTGATCCTCGAGTCGAGTGCACCAGTAGCAGGCGTTGACAATGCATCGCCTGAATCCTTCGTTCTCGAAATCTTTTCCGCTGCCCATGGTGGAATGAAAAACCCTCGCTAGTTTTCCGTCGTTGGTTTTCCATGGTTTGATCCAGATAACAGGAAGTGGGATTTTATTAGGATTGGATTCTCCTCCCTGTTCACGTCCGATGAGTGGTTGGCCATTGACTAATGCCGTGCAATCTTTGGGAAGTGTTCCATTTTCAGGAAATGTTCTGTAAACATCTGACGGTCCCCAGATATTTGCAACGCCCGTTAGAATGGGATGGTCCTTCATTGCCTCCACAATATCACCTCGGGTAGAGTCGCGATGCCAGTTGCCGTGATGGCCCCGGAAGGTGCCTCCGAGAACCTGTTCCCCAAATTGGACTTGTGTGCCATCAATTTTGTAGGGTAGTCGGCCGCGAAATCCGTGATTGGCTGTTCTTAGACCGATGATAGGTTTGCCTGAATCAAGATAGGCAACGATCTGTTTTTGCTGCGCTAAAGGAAGTGTCAGTAATCGAGCAAAAAAGATCACAAGGTCAGCCTCTTTTAGATGTTCGAGCCCGGGGATGTTGTGGTTTTGAAATTCACTCTCTTTTCCTTTTTTTGGGTAAACGGGCATGGTCGGATCGACTTGCCCTTGCGGATTGACTGCAAACAGAACGGTGCAATCAAATCCATGACGCGCTGACAGGATTTTGGCGAGCATGGGCATGGATTGCTCGCTGCGATATTCCTGTTCGGCTGCAATCAGGACGATTTTTTTACCGATTCGTTTTTCTGGCGGTGAGCGGTATGTTAATCCTGGGGCGTCCGCGTTTGATGGAGTTTGTGCGTCGGCGGGATGGAAAGGAACTCCCGCAATTAAAGTGCAGGCGGTCAGGAGGAGTAAGTTTTTTTTAGAGTACATTCAGTTGCCTATTAACTATTTGAGGAAGGCCAATTCTCAGGAGAACTGGCCTGCTTTTTTACACCATCAGTTTGCCTTAAGATCTCGCTGTTTGAGGATACCGCATGTTGCATTGGTAATCCACGTTTGAATTCCCCAAATTTGACGACTCCAGTTCAGGACGGTTCAAAAACGAATTCAGTTCCAATTGAGGTCGTTTAAGAATCCAGACGAGAACTTGCGTGAATTGAACTCGGTTAAATTAAATCTCCGCAGTTATTAAGGTTAGTTCCGGGAATTCGTTTTCAGGAAGTCTGATCGAGGGACTCGAATTCTGAAGAACAAGTTGATAAATTAGAGGCCGCGAAGTTAGTAGAGGGTAATTGAAGCGCTTGAAAAGTGGAGGATTCGTTGGCCGCAACATTAGTAAAATTCTTAGGTAAAATTCACCAAGGTGACTGTGTTGCTGGGCTTAAAAAAGTTCCTTCTGAGTCCGTTGATTTAGCCTTTGCGGACCCCCCGTTTAATATTGGGTTCAAATACGACCAATACGATGACCAGTTGGGTGATGATCAATATCTTGCCTGGTCCCGAGAGTGGATGGCCGAGCTGCATCGCGTGTTAAAAAATGAGGGAACGTTTTGGCTGGCAATTGGGGATGAGTATGCCGCCGAATTAAAAATTGAGGCCAAGAACTTAGGATTTCATTGTCGCAGTTGGGTTATTTGGTATTACACCTTTGGTGTGAATTGCAAGAAGAAATTTACGCGTTCGCACGCTCACTTATTTCATTTTGTGAAAGACCCCAAGAACTTTTTATTCAATCACGACGATATGGATTTGCGAGTCCCGTCAGCCCGAAGGTTGGTTTACAACGATGCCAGAGCCAATCCCAATGGACGAATGCCGGATGACACTTGTATTCTTAGACCACAATAGCTGGTTGATGGTTTTCAGCCGGACGGAGACGCGTGGTAGGGGGGGGGGGGTGGGGGGGGGGGGGGGGGGGGGGGGGGGGGGGGGGGGGGGGG
>JAALLA010000129.1 GCA_011087765.1 Pirellulaceae bacterium | reverse complement strand
AGTACAAAATTTCTTACTACGCTCCCCAACCGCGGGCGGTAACCGAAGTCGTTAGTTTTGACGATCACAATTCTGTTGTCGGATTTGGGGAGACAGGGCGTGTGAAGTTGACGACGTTGACCGACGAATTCTTCGTTCCAGGTTTTCTGGAGCGGGACGAAGGTGAACGGGAAATGCCGTTTGAAACATTTCCCTGGGACGGAGTAAGCGGCGTACGACCGTTTCACGAGATCGCGGCAGCGACAACGGTCGGTGTTTATTAGATCATTCAACGCGGGACACCCCGCTTTAGACTTTTCTTGCGACAAATTAGATCGTCCAAAGTCGAGAGCTTTTCTCTCTTAGTTTGGGCGGTCATTGCTATTCGTAAATCAATTGGAGTTTTGACAAGTGCTTGAGATACCTGCTATTCGATGGGGAAAACCATATGAATCCCTCGAAACAACCGACGTCGTTCATTTCAATACGGGTGAACCGATTGCGAGAGTCAGTTCGGCCAACGGGGGTTTAGTCAGTCGCGACATGCGAAAAGCTGATGAAGCCCGGAAAATTCTCAAACAGTTTTCGATCGAAGACCTAATTGCCAAGGTCGCCCAAGCGGCGGATCTTTTCGAAAATGAGACATTGCCACTCGGGTCGGGGACACAGACTGCTGACGAGTTTGTCGTTCACCAGTCGGCATCGACTGGTTTGCCAGAGCACATGTGCCGATCCAATATGCAAAAGAACAGTTTCGTCATGCGGAACATGACGGAGATTTTGCAGTGCCTGACTCGCGGTCTTGATCTCAATATCCTCAGTCGAGGTTACGGGATGGAGTCGCGAGGCGTTGTCGTTAGTTTGCAGGCTCAGACGCCTGTTCTTGGCGCTGTGTTGCCCTCAAACTCGCCCGGTGTCCACACCCTCTGGCTGCCGGTTGTGCCTCTTCAGATGGGTTTGGTGCTCAAGCCGGGATCGTCGGAACCCTGGACTGCCTACCGGGTCGCTTCGGCCTTCGAAAAGGCTGGAATTCCAAAAGAAGTTATCTCGCTCTATCCCGGAGGGCATGATGTTGGCGGTGCACTCTTGACCTCCTGTTCCCGGAGTATGATTTTTGGCTCTCAAAAGACGATCGACCAGTACGCTGGAAATCCTAAGGTACAGGTTCACGGCCCGGGGTTCTCAAAAATATTCCTCGGCGATGACTGTGTTGATGACTGGGAGAAATATCTCGATGTCATGGTGGAATCGGTTTATATCAACGGCGGACGCAGTTGCATTAACTGTTCCGGTATTTTCGCGTCCCGTCATACTGACGAAATCGCGGATGCAATTGCCCAGCGTTTAGGGCCAATTGAAGCTTTGCCACCGGAGCATCCTGATTCGGGTCTTGCGGCGTTCACGACCGACGGTGTGGGCAAGGCAATCCTAGCGATGGTGCAACAGGATTTGGAGGCAGACGGCGTCAGGGATGCGACTGAGCCTTATGGGGATCGATTGGTTGAACAGGAACGATGTGCTTACATTCGGCCGATTGTTGCGCATGCAAATAGCCCGCAATGTGAAATCGCCAGCAAGGAATTCATGTTCCCATTTGTGAGCGTTGTGAAGTGTCCCCAGAATCAAATGATCAAAGCGGCTGGTTCGACGCTTGTTGGAACAGCAATTACAGAAGATCTGGACTGGATTGATCAACTAACCGACGCGACTAACATTGACCGATTAAACATTGGTCCGATTCCTACGAATCGCTTGAATTGGCTGCAACCGCATGAAGGAAATTTAATTGATTTCTTGTTCCGGTCCAGAGCATATCAAATGCCCGAGGAAAAAGTCGCTGCCTTAGTCGCTGGTTAAATGTCTGCTTTCGCTGAACGCCGCTGTCAATCAAGATCCAACTCACTAACCACTTCGAAATAGCATGCAGGAATTTGATTTCAATCTTCGTACCCGCGTTATCTGCGGACAAGGAGCGCTTGATCGAGTGGGTGAGTTAGCCGGTGGTTTTAATGCCAGTCGGGCGCTGATCGTAACGGACCCTGGAATCATTGCCGCGGGCCATGTAGAGCGGGCGATCGAGTCGTTGACTGCCGCCGGGATTGCAGCGCACTGCTTCGACGGTGCTCATGAAAATCCGACAACCGAAGACATCGATCGGGGGCTTGAATTCGCGAAGCGTTGCGAGCCAGAGTTGCTGATTGGTCTGGGCGGTGGCAGTTCCATGGATTGTGCAAAAGGGATTAATTTCGTTTACACCAACGGTGGAACGATGCACGATTACCACGGTGTCGGGAAGGCAAGTCAACCGATGTTGCCGATGATCGCAGTGCCTACCACGGCGGGAACTGGAAGTGAGATGCAGTCCTTCGCCTTGATCTCTGATTCCAAGACACACGTGAAGATGGCTTGCGGTGACAAGAAGGCAAGTTGCCGAATTGCGATTCTAGATCCAGAGCTGACACTCACTCAGCCGGAATTGGTAACGGCGTTGACCGGCATAGACGCAGTTTCCCATGCCGTAGAGACTTTCGTAACGAAGCGTCGTAATCCGGTTTCGAGTATGTATTCTAGGGAGGCGTGGCGTTTGCTGGCGGGGAATTTCAGAACAGTGTTGACGGATACCAATAGTCTCGAAGCGAGGTCGGCGATGCAACTGGGTGCTGCGTACGCTGGTGTAGCGATTGAAAATTCGATGTTGGGTGCAAGCCATGCTCTGGCAAATCCGTTGACGGCTTCTTACGGTACCGCCCACGGACAAGCTGTGGGGCTCATGCTGCCGCACGTCGTTCGGTATAACGGCATTCATTTCAATGCTTGGTATCAGGAATTGCTAGGCACGACCGAATCCTTGCCCGGCTTGCCTTCTCCCTCCACGGGAGCGGAGGGCCTTGCCGAGTTTTTGACGAGCTTGATCGAAGCTGCCGGGTTAAGCGTAAAACTCGACCAATGTGGTGTCGAAGCTGCTCAAATGCCGGAACTTGCGGCGGCTGCTGCGGTTCAATGGACAGGAACCTTTAATCCACGTGATGTCAACCAAGAGTCGCTGCTGGGGATTTACCAGAGCGCATTTTAGTGTGACGGATTGAGAACCGGTTTTGAGTCTGCCGGTTTTTTTCTTATGATGTTAGTCTGCCTTCGAGGTTAAGTGACCTCTTGTTTTATCATTTCGACGCGAAGGTAGGTTCGCGTGGGCGACTCGAATTTCTGTGGGTGTGAGTAAAAGAATGAACGACGAGAGCGGAAATATTTTAAGTGCTGTGAAAAATTTTATGTTTTCAGGGCTTCAGTTGCGCATCGTTTTAGTGTTTTGCTGTTTTATTTTAAGTACCGGACCCGTTGCCTCGGGGGATCAGTTTCGTGCTGATGACGACTCCAAGAAAAAAGTAAGTGCCGGCTGGCCGGTTTTTCGCGGGAATGCCCAATCGAGTGGCGTCGCCGCAACGACCCTTCCCGCTAAGCTCGATGTCATTTGGGAATTCAAGGTTCCTCAGGGCGGATTTGAGGGGACGCCGCTGATAGTGGAACTGCCTAATGGAAAAAAAACAGTCTATGCAGCGGATATGGATGGAAAACTGTTCTCGATTGATTTTGCGACTGGCGAAAAAAATTGGGAGATCAAACTCGGAATCGGGATTGCGGCATCCCCCGCTTACCAGGACGAGAAAATATTTGTGGGCGACATTGATGGTTTTTTTCACTGCGTCGATACAAGCGGTAAATTAGTTTGGAAAATTGAGACCGGCGGTGAAATCAATTCGAGTGCCAACTTTTTCAAAAGCAATGTGCTATTTGGTTCGCAAGATGGAAAGCTTTATCTTCTTAATGCCTTGGATGGTAAAATCATTTGGGAATTGGAAACCCCGGATCAAATCCAGTGCTCGGTAACGGTTGCCCAAAACCGAGCCTTTGTTGCAGGGTGTGATGGGTTTTTGCATGTGATCGATCTCGATCAAGGGAAGGAAGTCGGTAGTGCTGATATTTTTTCGCCGACCCAGTCGACCCCTGCGACTTACGGAGACCAGGTGTTTTTCGGAACCGAACAGGCCGAATTCGTCGCTGTTAATTGGAGAGATCCCAAAGTCGATTGGTCGTTTGTTAGTGAACAGGGGCAGGCATCGGTTCGCGGCAGTGCCGCAGTCACTGCTAAATACGTTGTCTTTGGAGCGCGTAATCGAGCGGTCTATTCACTGGATAGAAAAACGGGGAAACGTAAATGGTCGGTCACCCTGAAGGCCAAGGTTGAATCAAGTCCGGTCATCGTGGGAGATCGCGTTTTCGTCGGATCGACAGATGGACGGTTCTATGAATTGGAACTTGAGAAGGGCGAGATTACATGGGAAAAGCAGTTCAATGGCGGGTTTCTGAGTTCTCCGGCGGCTGCTTTTGGTAAGCTCGTTATTGCGACCGATCGCGGTGTTGTCTATTGTCTAGGTAGTGAATGATCCATTCGGTCGTTTAATTTTTTAGTTCGTTTAACCCCTCTTCACATATGTCATCTGAATCAACGAAAACAGAAGTCGGTAGTTACTTTATTTCAAACTATCCCCCCTTCTCTCAGTGGAAGAATGACCAACTTGATGAGGTTTCGCGGGCACTCCATTCCCCGCCGGTAGCGGAAACGCCTTTGGGTCTGTACATCCATATTCCGTTTTGCCGTAAGCGATGTAAATTTTGTTATTTCAAAGTCTTCACCGACCAGAACGCCAAAGAAATTGAAAAGTACGTTTCTGCACTTTGCCGTGAAATTGAATTGGTAAGTAAATTGCCAGTCATGGGCGGACGTCCGTTTCGGTTCGTCTATTTTGGTGGTGGCACGCCTTCGTTTCTCAGTTCACGTCAGTTGGTTTCTTTGGTTGATCGACTGCGAAAAAATATCGACTGGGATTTGGCTGAAGAGGTCACTTTCGAGTGTGAACCTGGGACGCTACAGGAAAATAAGATCAAGACTTTAAAAGAACTTGGTGTCACGCGACTCAGCTTGGGTATCGAGAATTTTTCAGACACGGTGCTTGAAGAGAATGGGCGAGCTCACCTTTCGAAAGAGGTCTACCGGGCTTGGGATTGGATTACTGCAGCAGATTTCGAAAATGTAAACATTGATTTGATTTCGGGAATGGTGGGAGAAACCTGGGACAACTGGAAATATAACATTTCGGAGGCAATCAAGTTGTCGCCCGAATCGATCACGATTTATCAAATGGAGCTCCCTTACAACACGGTCTACTCGAAAGATATTCTGGGAGAAAAAATTGAGACGCCGGTTGCCGATTGGGAGACGAAGCGAGCCTGGCTAAATTATGCTTACGATGAATTTCTGCAGGCAGGTTACAAAATTAGCAGCGCCTACACCGTGGTGAAAGACAATAGTAAAGTGAATTTCAGTTACCGGGATAATCTATGGCAAGGGTCAGACTTGATCGCCACAGGGATTGCCAGTTTTGGCCACGTATCGGGAGTCCATTATCAGAATAAAGCCGACATGAAGGAGTATCAGTCGGACCTGACGGAACACGGCAAGTTGCCCCTGGGGCGAGGTTATAAGCCGACCGGGCATCAGCTTTTGGTTCGTGAGATGATTTTGCTATTGAAGAGAGGCTATTTGGATGTGGACTATTTTCAGAATAAGTTCGGGGTCGATATCACGCAGCAATGGAGCAGTCAATTCCAGCAACACTCGGAAGACGGCATGTTAACCATCGAAGGTGGTCGCATACAATTGACACGCAAGGGATTCTTGAACGCTGACGCATTGCTCCCAGTTTTCTTTGAAGAAGAACATCAGGGAATTCGCTACACATGATCGATTCTTCGGCCGGAGATGCCAACAAGAAATTTATGATGGGGGAATTTGAGGCAGAGTTTCCCATCGATTTTCAGTACGCAAAAAATCACATGTGGGCGATTGTTTCACCAGAAGACCCGACGTTGATTCGTTTTGGGTTTGCTGCTTACGCCGTTCGCCTCTTACAAGATGTCTATTTTTTAGATTGGCTTCTCGACGCGCCCTCGAAAATTCTGGCGGGTCAAGAAATAGGAAGCATTGAAAGCAAGAAGGCGGAGAGTGCCCTCTTTGCGCCTTGCGAGGGGGAGTTGGTGCGATTTAACGCAGCCCTGATGGAAGATCCGTCTTCTATTAATGTCGACAAATATGGTGCAGGTTGGCTTTTTGAGATGCAAAAAGACGACTTCATTTTTCTAAATGTCGATGAATATGTTGATTTATTAGATTCTGTTTGGGCGAAAACGCAGCGAACGATCAAAGGCCAGGTCAACGAATAGTGCGTTTTCTTAGCTGATTCTTGTCGACCAGTGCTGTGGTGGGGGAACCTGGCTTTGGGAAAGATTGGATTTTCGATTGCCAGAGGAGTACTATTAGAGTGTTCCGTGGCCAAAGCGAGGCAGCTATGCGTTACAAATTGCAGGTTTATAATCCCGCGACCGCGGCGGTAGAGCAAGAGTGGATTCTTCATCTGCCAGCGACTGTTGGGAGGTCTCCGGACGCGGATGTCTCGATTGGTGACGACTCCATTAGTCGTCGGCATTGCCAGTTCTTCCTCAATGCAAGTGGCGCCTTGTCAGTCCATGACTTTAATTCGATGAACGGGACTTACGTGGACGACCAGCGGATTAAAAAACGCGCTGTTCTGAAACCGGGGGATAACGTCCGCGTCGGTTCAATTTGTTTGAGACTCGAGTGGACCGATGAAGATTTGACAAAAAATCAAACGATGGGAAGACCAAGTGTTACCTCCACTCAGCCGATGCGTTTGGTTACGAAGGACGATTTGCGTTAGTGTTCCCGGGTTTCTGAGATTCTAAGGCGAGACGGTGAAACTCTCGGAGAATCCCATTTGCGTCCTGTGAAGTCTGAGACATTTCCACAGAGGGACGTCCATTGTGATTCCATTTCTGATAACATTATGAGTGTCGTCGACTGGCTCGGTCAGAGACTGGGCGATTCATCCGTTTCGAAATATTTAATCATTTGAATTCATGGCCAAACGAATTTCTGTCGTCGTCTCTCAGAGTCCGAGTAAGAATCCGGCTAAACGAAAGCTGGAAGAGGATATTGTTGCCGGATTGTTATTTGAAAATGGGATCGATGTCACAATCGTTCCGAATCTCTACGACATCAAGCCCGAGAGTACGGGGATGCTGGCGTTACGGCAAATCGCTGGAAATGTGGTCGTTGTTTCCTGGTTGTTTGAACGAGCGGCTCATTGGATTCTTGATCGGAACGCTATTACGGGGCACGTCGGCGAAGTTCTATTGAAAAACGAAGAAGAAGAGGAAGATGATGCCGAGGCGGAGCATGCGGGTGACGAAGATGAAAAGGATCGGGTGATCGACTCGCGGTCGCTGAAAAATCGTAAGATTTATTGCCTGGATTTAAAAATCAGCAATCGTGCTGAGGATTTCATCGATGAGGTCAAGAGGATTCATCAAGAGAACGCGGTTCAGATTGTTGGCCTCGGTGACATAATCAACGGCGGCACATCGATGCCAACTCCAGCGATCGATTCAAATTTATCACCGGATGAAGGCGGGATCGATCAGCCGTCGATTGTAAATCGAGTTGAAGAATCGGGTGGCCGGCGATGGTATCCGGTGATCGATTACAGCCGTTGCACAAATTGCATGGAGTGCATCGACTTTTGTTTGTTCGGCGTTTACGGCGTCGACGCGGTAGATACGATTCTCGTTGAGCAGCCCGATAATTGCCGCAAAGGTTGCCCGGCCTGTAGTCGAGTCTGTCCAGAGAATGCGATTATGTTTCCGCAGCACAAGACTCCTGCAATTGCGGGTTCAAGTGATGGTGTGGCGAGCATGAAGATCGATTTATCGCAACTATTTGGAGCCCCTGCTGAGGGGAAATCAGCAGAAGAAATCGCGGCGCTGGAACGAGACGAACAGTTGGTTGCCGCTGGCCGCGACGCAGTTGGCATGACGGTTGGAATTCCGCGACGGCAAGACGACAAGTCCGAGCAAGCTAAAGATGATTTGGATGATCTGGTGGATCAGCTCAATGATCTCGATATCTAAGCCGCTGTTTTGGATGGACTTGGCCTTCCGGAGGCTTACTCGTGATCTACCATCATCCCGAAAATTTCGTAGGCTTCGCCGAGATTGTCTTTGACCTGCTTGGGATTAATTCGTTTGTTGACACGATAATAAAACAGCGTACCTGACTGGGCTTCGACGCAAATATCCGGTCGGGCGGTGAAGAAATCTAAGGTTTCCTGATTGAAGTACTCTCTGATTTGCGGTTCGCTCGAGCCTTGCAAAACGAATTTACTTGAAAACTCGGGGTGATCGTCGAAATCAATATCCTGAAAACCGAGTGCGCTGCCAATTCTGTCAAGGAAGTTTTCGGGACGGATGGTGAAATCCGGACAAACGAGATCGATTGAGTGCAATGAAACGACTGACTGATGCCGGGTCTTCGTACTTTTTCCGCTACCAGTCGTGTATTTATATTCGAAAATTGCGATCTTAACTTCACCGCTGTCCCCTTGAATCAGGTTCTTCATTTGCCGGTTGCGACCGACATTGAAGAGCTTGAAATCTGAGAAGCGAGTGAGTAGATGGGGATCGCCATCGGGGGAGAATGATAATCCCATCTCCTCGGCAACCTCTTTCAGTTTTTGCTTCCGTTTCTTTTCGTAGATGATCGAAAACGTCAGACCACCTCCGATGAGGCAAACGATGGCAAGCACTAATACTATTTCAAGCATTCCCAAAATCTCGAACCGATTTAAAAGGTGCGGTTTAGTTCTGTTTCTTTATTTGAGTTGTACTAACTCTGAATCCGGTTGGGGTGGATTGGCTTCGAGAGGGTCTTGCCAATTCTCAGCTTCGAAGTGTTGATCATAGACTCCGTAATCATGATAAGCAATTTTTTTCGCCAGGCGATAGGCCCAACTTCGCTCGGGAATTGGTTCTAAGTTCGGGGAATACGGCGATGGATGGGGTTGGGTTGCACGCAATTCAGCGATGGCTGACTTTCGTGCGGTTGAGTCCTTTGCCCCGTGTTTTTCCGCGAGGGATTCAATTAAGTCGGGCCGTTCAAGGACAATACAGCCGCGAGTATTTTCAGCGGCTGTCTTTCTAAAGTCAGTCAAGAACTCAGACTCATTGAACACTTGATCGAGCGGTCGTTCATCGTGAATCGATTCCTTCGCAAATTGAATGATTGGGCAAGGTTCAATATCGCCCCAGGGGTTAATGTGATGAGTGAATCCAGTGGCTGCAGGACAGAGAGCTTTTCCGTCCGCGTCGTAATAGGCATCGATGACAATGATTGGTTTTTTGCATCGCATGTCGACCACGAATTGTCTTGCGGTCCGTTGTTGTTCGGGGGTCAATGCTAATTCGGGCGCGGGGTCAGGTCCCATTGGACGGTAAACGTGATACCAGGTGTAAAGGACGCCCATCTCAATCAGACGGTCGACCCACTCTTCACGGAGGAGTTCTTCAAAATTGGTTTGACATAAGCTTGTGCAAACTCCCGTCATCACTTTGTTGTTCAGGCAGTTTTGCAGTCCAGTCATCGTTGCCGATAGTACACCTGATTTACCTCGTCGCTGGTCACTGATGATCTCTGTGCCTTCGACACTGATCAAAGGGGTCACATTGCCACAGCGACGTAATCGTTTAGCGACTTCGTCGGTGATGAAATGTCCGTTGGTGAACACTTGAAAATAAACGTCTGGGTGCGCTTCAAGAATTTCAAATAATTCTTTGTGCATGAATGGCTCGCCGCCAAGTAGTCCGAAAAATGAATTCCCCTGTTTCTTGGCCGAGCCGATCATGCGGTTCATTGCCTCAACATCGATCTTGCTCTGTTTCGATGCGACATCGACCCAGCAACCGGTGCATCGCAAATTGCAGCTGTTAATGATCGAGATGTAGAGGTAGGGTGGGAAGAACTTTCCGTTTTTCAAACGCTTTTTGTGTTTTTGAACGCTTCGCCAACCTTTGAATCCCATGTTCCATGCCAGCTTCCAAAGCAGCCGTTTGTCCGTTTCGAGCAACATTCGTTTGGCTAATCGAAGATACATTTTCTGTTCCGTTAGAAATTCAGTTTTTTGCCGTCTTACCCGTTTATTGGGAAAGCAAAAGTGAAGGATGAAAGATTGAGAGTTCGCTAAGCAAATCTGACGTACGTATCAAATTTGAAAGAACCCCGTTTTCAATCAAACCAGTTGATTAAAGGTTGAGATCTACAGTCAAGTATAACCGGCATCGAAAAGTTTCACACCGACTACGGAGGACTGTTCCCGCTAAGAAAACCGCATCAGGGTGGGATATTTCACGGATGATCGGCAAGTTAGTAACCGATTTGCTCGAGAGTTGATTTGAGTTGCTGCCGATTGCGACGCTTCGCTTAGGCAGCGCGACGCGAGGCCGACGACTCTGAGCCCCCGGCGGTCGAAGCTTGAAATGGCAGTTCCAACGGGAGCAGCGATTGGTTGTCCGCGGCGAGTTTGGCCAAACAGGCACCCTGTTCACGGTCCTCTCTTCGATGCAGTACCGCTGATATTCGACCGCCCGCCTGTTTGAAACGCCATGGTTGAGTCGGGGCACAGAGGAGGTCCCACGCGATTAACGAAACAGTCCGCAAAACAGAACCGCCGTCGATGCCTTGACGGCGATACGTTCGCTGGGCTGATTGACCGTGCGGTAGTTTCTGTTCGCAGGTGATGAGCCCCATTCGTTCTATTTCAAAATTGGTTTCCGAACTGAAGTGGGTTCCCAGTCCAATCGTTCGAAGGCTCATCGCAATTTCTTGATCGAGAAAGACTGAACTAAGGTTTTCTGAGATAGGACTGATTTGCTCAATTGCCGATCGGCGATAGAACGCCGCCCATGACGTTGGACCAAGAGGAGAGACACGTTTTAATTTGGCGGGAGTCGTCCGCCAACGCGCCCCTGACATCTTCCTTTGGAAACCAATTCCAGCCTCGACGCCGGCAGTGACTATTTTGTGAGGCTCGTTAGGAGTCGTAATCAGGGGGGAGACGCTGCCAATATTAGGTTTTTTAAATGCGTCTTCGACCGTTGATTCCCAATCCGAGGGTAGTTCAATTCCGGGGCGGATAAGCGCCAGGAGATCACCCGTAGCAAGGCTTACGCCGCGATTAAACATCGCAATCAAATCAGGTCTCTTTTCAGTGGATGCGAAAGTGATTTCGTCGCTTAGCCCATGGGGGTCCTGGTAGGTTCCATCATGAATGACAAGTATTTCGCTCTTGGCGGATCGATTTCTTAAAATCGAAGCGAGCGTTTGATCGAATAAGCGTTCGTCACCCATCAGTGGGATGATGATAGAAAACCGTGGCATTTTTTAGCCCTGAGTCAGGTTCTAGGGGGCGAATGAATATCGCGTCGTAAGCGAGAAGCAAGCATCTGATTGCTGTCATCGGGCACGACCGCAAAGGAAATCTAAAAAAAATATTTAGATTCGGATTGCCGCACTGATAGCACCGGTTTTATTGCAGAATTCAGGGTTTTCGTTGAAGTTTAATGCTTTGGGATTCGGCGGGAACGGTTCGCAATTTTTGGGTGACCAGTAAACCAAAGATAATCAGAAAGCCTCCAAGTATTTGGATGCCGGTAATTTTTTCATGAAGTGGGGAGAGCCACGCGGCGGCTAAAGCGATCAGAGGTACCAGGTTTTGGTAAACAGAAGCGTGCGAAGCTCCCAGTTTATGAACCCCGTAATTCCACATGGCATACGCGAGGCCCGTTGAAAAGATTCCCGAATATCCAATGCAGAATAAAATCGAGGGTTGATTAAGGTTGCGAAATCCATCGGTCTGGACAAACCATGCCATTAAGTAGTGAATCGGAAGAGTGCCGACGGTCGCGTAGAACGCTAATTGAATGGGTGTAATCGTTTTCATTAAGGGGCGACTGATAATGACCCCCGTCGACCAAGCAAGGGCTGCAATAAGAATGATTGCGTTGCCGATCAAATTTTCATTTGAGAAGTCGATGCCGCCGCTTTGGAGAGTTATAACGAGCGTGCCGACGAAGGTGATTGCCAGTCCACTCCATATTTTCTTTAAGTTTTCATCGAGGAAAATGAAGGCAAGTAATGCGGTCCACATCGGAATCGATGACATGATCAATGCCGAGTCGCCTGCGGTTGTACGATCCATGCCGACCGCGAATAAAATCTGATAGAAGCCTCCTGAGAGCAGCCCAAAGACGATGACGACTCCCCATTTTTTTGCAGAGGAACGAAGTGGTCGGGGGTTTAGGGTTTGCTCAAATTCAATGTTTCGACTGCGGTGCTCGAGCCAAACACAGACCCCGAGTGTCATTGCAGAGAGGGAAAGTCGAACTGAATTGAACGCGAATGGGTCGATCATCGAGATCCCCATTTTCATCACCGCCATATTGATACCCCAAATCAGGGCAACAAGTAACAAACTGACGTCGGCCAGTCGGCTGGATGGCATTCGAGATGGCTCAGAGTTTTTGATGGCAGATCTCAGTGGATGATGTGGGAGAAGGCTCGTTCAGCAGCGGCGTAGATTCCGTTACTCCCCGGAGTACGGGGGAAGGTAATGGGGCCGTTCTATGCGGGATGCGCAGGGGGCCGTGGGGGGGGGGGGGGGGGGGGGGGGGGGGGGGGGGGGGGGGGGGGG
>JAALLA010000128.1:2874-12679 GCA_011087765.1 Pirellulaceae bacterium | reverse complement strand
GATCGAATGCAAGGGCTCGACAATGAAGAGCGTCAGGAGCTTTTCAAAGAAATCCAAGAAGAGATGAAGGAAGCCAACACGGGCCTTGAGAAAGAGGTGATGGAGGAGTTGTTGCCTCATCAAATTTCGCGTTTGAAGCAAATTTTTAATCAGGCTCAAAGCAATCGTAACGGCGGCGCGCAAAGCGGTAGAATGTCGGATAGTTTGGTAGAGGATTTGGGTCTAACGGAGGAGCAACTTCAGGAATTGAAGGAAAAGGCTGCAGAAGTTAGTGCGAAACTCAAAGAAAAAGTCGCCAAATTGCAGGCTCAAGCTCAAAACGAAATCTTCTCCTCGGTGCTGACAAAAGAGCAGCTCGAGAAATATGAGGAGTTGATGGGAGATAAGTTTGAATTCCCGGAGCGAACCCGTGGTAGTTGGGGTGGTCGAGGTAGCGACCGAGGTGGCGATCGCGGCGGCAGTGATCGTGGCGGTAGCCGCGGTGGCGACCGAGGAAGCGATTTCTAAACGCGTCGGCGAAGCGATAAAGAAAAATTCAAGAACGGCTCGGGGTGTCTCGGGCCGTTTTTTTATTTGTCGGGTTTGATTGAGAAAGGCTGGCTTAGAAATAGCTAAATTCACGGACCGGAACTAGAATAGTCGAAACTTGCCCAGTTATTTGGGGTTTTATGGGACACGGAAGCGGGAAAGGGAGCGGGCAACGCTCAGAGACGGATTCGTTTTGACGGTTCCTTTGATGGCCGCCTTAGCCAGTTCGGGTTGGAACTGTTATTACGGTTGCTCAGCGGTTCTGGTTGAGATCCTGGGGAAATGGAATCGAATCGGGTGTTGGACGCAATTTTGTGCTCTTAGAGTCCGAATTCGTCACGCATAATGTCGCATAACTTTTGGCGTAACCAAGGTGGAGTTGAGTTCTTTGGCCAGTGAAATCAGCTCACGAAAACTTGGTCAACGATAGTTTCAAACCCAATTTTGATTTGTAGAGTCTGTAATGCAATTAGTGGAAACTTTAGTTCGGCGTGGATTGGTATCTGACGCTCAATTTAATCACGCTGAGAGTCTCGGCGGCGACGTGTTAGCCTCGCTGGTGGGAGCTGGTGCAGTTTCTCACGAAGCGGCGCTAGAGGCGATGGCTGACGAAGTCGGCGTGAAGTTTTTAGACCTGCGAACGGCTGATGTTGATTTGTCCTTGCTCGAAGATTTTCCTCTGAAAATTATCTATCGCCAAGTCCTTTTCCCGGTCAGTCGGGAGAATGGAACAATTGTTGTTGCGACCAGCGATCCACTCGATTTTTACCCGCTCGACGAAATTAGTGCTGCGATGGGTCTGGCCGTTGAACCAGTCTTGGCGGAACAATCAGAAATTGCCAAATTAATCAAAACCCATCTCGGTGTCGGTGGTGAGACGATTGGTGGCTTGATCGAGCAGAGAAACGAAGACGGAATCGAGTTGCTGACCGAGATAGAAACGGACGGCAGCGAGCTTTCTGAGATGGCTCAGGAGGCAAGTGTTGTTCGGTTGGTCAACGAGATTTTGCTCGAAGCGGTGGAGTCGCGAACGAGTGATGTTCATATCGAATCGCAGCAAGATGGAATTGTGATTCGAAATCGAATTGACGGTATTCTCCATACCCAGCCAGTGCCGCCGGAGATCAATCATTTTCGGGCTGCGATTATCAGTCGTCTGAAGATCATGGCTAAACTAAACATTGCCGAGAAACGGTTGCCGCAGGACGGCCGAATTAAGATTCGGGTCAAAGGCCGCGAAGTGGACGTGCGTGTTTCGGTGATTCCGATGATTCACGGCGAGAGTCTCGTGATGAGGATTCTGGATAAAGGCGCGATGGTTTTTGAGTTGCAGGGCCTCGGAATGTCTGAGGAAACTTATGGTGAATTCAGGAAATTGATTTCGTTGCCGCACGGAATTATTTTGGTTACGGGGCCAACGGGTTCTGGTAAGACGACGACATTGTACAGCTCGTTGATTGAAATTAACGATCCAAAAACAAAAATCATTACCACAGAAGATCCGGTTGAGTACCAGTTGAAGGGTATCAATCAGATTCAGGTGCATCCGAAGATCGGATTGACCTTTGCTCATTCGCTTCGAAGTATTTTGCGACACGATCCGGACGTCGTTCTGGTTGGTGAAATTCGCGATTTGGAGACTGCCGAGAACGCGATTCAGGCATCTCTCACGGGTCACCTCGTGTTTAGTACACTCCATACAAATGATGCTGCGGGCGCTTTTACGCGAATGGGAGATATGGGAGTTGAGCCGTTTTTGGTTGCCAGTACGGTTGAGGCGATCATGGCACAGAGGCTTGTTCGTCGGCTTTGCAGTTGTCGCCGTGAAGTGAAACCGGCGACTGCAGACTTGCCCGATGATTTTCCGATGGAGATGTTGGACCATGGGCCAATTTATGAGGCGGTCGGTTGCCGGGAGTGCCGGGATGTTGGCTACCGGGGACGGCTTGGTATTTATGAGCTATTGGTAACCACTGACGATCTTCGCCAGATGGCACATGATCGAATGAGCACTTGGGAAATCAAGAAGGCCGCCATCGCTGGCGGGATGAAAACGCTGCGAGACGATGGTTGGCGCAAGGTGATTCAGGGTGACACGTCCGTTGAAGAAGTTCTGCGGATAACCAAAGGTGACCGGCGAAGTTGAGAAGGTTTTCCTTTCTGATTGTCCAAGCTTGATTGTGATTTGAAAACTAGAACTGTGGAAGTTTGTAAACGGATTTAATTTGAATGCCTGAATACAACTACAAAGCGAGAAATTTACAGGGTGAGATCACCACGGGTTCGATGTTCGCCAATACAGAAAAAGACATGGTGGGTGCGTTGTCGGCCAAGGGGTTGTTCCCTGTTTCGGTGACGACTGAAGTCGAGAAGAAACAGGTCAGTTTTGGTGGCGGTCGAGTCAGTGATCAGAAGATTGCCGCATTCTACGAGCAACTCGCTTCGTTGATCACCAATGGCGTGCCGATGATGAGGTCGCTCAGGATTCTCAAGGAACAGGCTCAGGTGCCTGTTTTTCGCTTGGCACTCGAGGACGTGATCGAACGGGTTGAGGATGGCGAGACACTTTCCGATGCATTTGCGAAGCATCCGAAGGTTTTCAGCGAGATGGCCGTGAATATGTCGCGTGCCGGTGCTGAAGGTGGTTTTCTCGAAGACGCACTTACAAGAGTGGCCAAATTTACGGAACAGCAGTCTGAGCTGAAATCGAGAACAACCGGAGCGTGGATTTACCCTGCGGTGCTGGCGACGATTGGAACGATTGTGGTTTCGGTTTTGATCGTCTTTTTTGTACCGAAGTTTGGATCGATGTTTGACCAGCTTCGGGAAATGGGCGAGCTGCCGTTGGTTACTGAGTGGTTGTTGTGGTTTAGCGATTTTGTTCGAGGTTACGGGATCTTTTTTGCTGGATTCGTGGTGATTGGAATCGTGATTCTGAAATACCAGTTGGCGACTGAGGCCGGGAGACGTTGGGCGGATCGTTGGAAAATTAAATTGCCCGTCCTTGGGCCAATTTTCCTATCTTTGGCTGTCGGACGGTTTTGCCGGGTATTAGGGACATTGCTTCGCAACGGTGTTCCGATTCTCCGCGCTCTCGACATTAGTAAGGATGCAACCGGTAATAAGATTTTGTCGGAGGCAATTGCCGACGCCGCCGAGCATATTACTTCGGGTGATTCGCTTTCGAAGCCCCTTGGTAAGTCGGGGCATTTCCCGCGGAACGTCACGGAGATGCTTAGTGTTGCAGAAGAATCAAATACGCTCGACGAAGTGTTAATCAACATCTCCGACAGCTTAGAAAAACAAACGGTTCGGCGTCTTGATATCATGGTTAAGCTGGTCGAACCGCTGATGTTAATGGTGATGGCTTTCATTATTTTGATTGTTGTCGTAGCGTTACTTTTACCAATTATGAAGATGGGGAGTGTGATGCAATAAAACGAACCTTGGATGCGTTTTTCACCCCTGTTTTTATTCAAACTTATAAGAAAACTGTTTAAGAGGAATTGAGATGAAATTAAGAAGACAAAGCCGGCGTAACTCTGGTTTTACGTTGCTCGAACTGCTGTTGGTGATGGCTATTTTGGTTGTTTTGGCCGGCCTTGGTACGGTCGCAGTCGTCCAACTTCAAAAGGGTGCGTTGACGAGCACTGCGACGATTGAGATTGAAACAATGAAAAGAGCCTGCAAGATGTACAAGTTAAATGCCGGTTCTTACCCGTCGACGCTGGATGACCTTTACACCAATCCGACCGGTATGAGTCGCGCCCAATGGGGCGGCCCCTATTTGGAAAAGCCAGTCGGTAATGATCCATGGAACTCGCCATATACTTATAACGCAGACGAGTTGAATGATATCGTCACGATTCGATCTTCTGGGCCTGATAAGCAGAGTGGAACCGCAGACGACGTTCCAGAAGAAAATAGTAATTAAAGCAACTGGCTCTATCCGGATCATTTGATTCGGTACCGGACGGGCAGTTGCAAAGCTGATTTGATGGATTCCGCATGAAGAAGAAATTGCAAAACGATGCTTTTGTTCAACTGCGGAATCGGTGCGCGGGCATGACCTTGATGGAATTGCTTTTGGTGGTTGCAATCATGGTCGTGGTTACCGCCGTTGCAGCGCCGACAGTGCAGCAAACACTGGCCAATCAGTCTCTCAAAAAGAGTGCTGATCGCGTGCGAGTTGCAATGGGGCAAGCGCGGGTCAGAGCGATCAAGAATGGTGAAGAGTACGCCGTTTTTATCTCACCGGGAGGTTCTTATTTTAGCGTCGCGCCTTTTAGAACCTTCGAGCAGCAAGGGGCACTTGCAGGGCAGCGAGAGCGGGATCTGGCGGAAGGCCGGGCATCGAGTTTTGAAGATGATTTACTGCCAGTCGGGATTCTATTTGTTGCCGCCGAGTCCGCGATGGACGCTCGAGGTGCCGACATCTTGTCGACCTCTGGTTCGAAAGGGGCCCTTGAGCCAATCTTCTTTTATCCAGACGGCACTTCGCAAGACGCGATTATTACGCTGCAAAATCAAAAGCAGGCGACGGTCGAAGTTCATCTTCGTGGGTTGACTGGGATCGCCAAGACGGTTCGCCCCGACTTCGTGGAAGCGGAGGGGGTTCAATGAATTTCTTGGCATCAAACCAGGCGAAATTTGCTCACCGCAAACGTCGGCATTTAGCGCCGCGGGCGCGACGTGGGCTGTCGCTGTTGGAAGTCATTCTCTCGGTAGCCATCCTGGGTGGTTCGATGGCAGTGATCGGGAACTTGTATCACCTCGGCTATCGAAGTGGTCTGAAGTCTCAATTGCTTAATGACGCCAATATGATCGCGGGTTCCACAATGGCGGAACTGGTCGTGGGTGCGATCCCGTTAGAGTCCAGCGGCGATGCGGAGGTTCCAAATAGTCCCGGGTGGTTTTATTCGGTCGATATTCAAGACTCGATGCAGGCGGGATTGTTTCTGGCAACCGTAGTTGTGCGTCGTGGAGATGCAGAATCTGCGGTTTCCACGGCGATTTCGATTGTCCGTCTAATTCCTGATCCGGACTACGAGCCGGAAGAGGATATGGAATAACATGGAACCCATCAAATGCTTACCGTTCAGATCTCCCGGGGGGAACCGTTCTAAAAAGAAACGTGCTCCGATGGGGTACACGTTGCTCGAACTTTTGCTTGCTCTGGGCTTGTCCGTGGCGGTGTTGGCTGCGGTGGGTGGGGGAGTTCAAGTTTATTTGGTTGCTTTGACAAAGCAGCAGGCAATGGTGGAGCAAAAGCAAGTTGCTCGAGCTTTGTTGGCGATGATTGGGAATGATTTGCGGGCCGGTATTCAGTACAAGGCGACGGATTACTCTGGCTTAGACAATTTGATTCAAACCCAAACGATGATGCTCACCGGCGGTGCTGCAGCGACGGAAGAGGAAGAACCAGAGTCTCTGATCGTAGAGGAGGAAGTTTCTTTTAGGCCAACGATGTTGGGTAGTTCGAATGTTCTTATGATTGATATCAGTCGACTGCCTCGATTGGACCAGTACAATCCGTTGGTTGCATCGGCCGAAGATGAGGTGCAGTCCCCTTCGGACATCAAATCCCTCTCCTATTTCGTTTCACTGAGCGACGGCGGCGTAGAGTCGGCAATCGAGTTTCAGCCTAATAAAGCGCCGGGTGGGCTTTATCGCCGGGAAATTGATCGGGCGGTTGCCGAGTATCGTGGCGAGACCGACCTGATGCTGGCGCCTGATGAATTTACTCGGTTAATCGCTAACGAAGTGGTGGATATTAGTTTTCAATATTTTGACGGCGAAGAGTGGCAGTCGGAATGGGACTCGATTGAAAATGGAGGTTTTCCAGTGGCGATCGAGGTTAACATCTTGATTGACCCAGTGCGGTCAGCGGCCGGTTCTCAGGATTATGCAGTGGATCAATCCGATCCTGATGAAATGCAGATCTTCCGTACGGTTGTCGATTTGCCAGTTGCCGAACCGATTGAAAGTGAAGGCAATTAAATGAGAAAAATAAAGTCTTTAGCTGAGTGCGGTTTTAAGTTGGATCGGCAACGCAACCGTCAACATGGTCAACGTCAGGGGATGCTGTTGGTCATTGTGCTGGTGACGATTGTGATTCTTTCTTTATCGGTTTATACATTCACCGCGTTGATGCAAACGGAAGAAGAGGCATCGAGATTAGGCACGCGACAATTGCAATCGAAGAACCTTGTCGATTCTGGAATGGATTTCGTGCGTCTCTATCTCTCCAACAGTGAAGCCACGATTCGGGAGAAAGGTGGACGCTGGGATAATCCAACTTACTTTCAAGCCGTTCCAGTGGCAGTGTCGAATTCCAACGCCGCTCTCGTTGGTTATTTTTCTGTGGCAACGTCAAGTCTCGATGAAGAGGGTGCCCCCGAAGGTCAGCGTTTTGGCTTGATTGATGAAAGCAGTAAAATAAACCTGAACACGATGCCTTATGCAGAGGCAACCCTTGCGTTGAGTGGCGGGAACGTCCGGGATTTACTGATGGGCTTGCCGGAGATGACGGAAGAAATAGCCGACTCGATCCTGGATTGGATGGACGCGGACGACGACGCGCGGGATTACGGTGTTGAGTCATCTTATTACGAAGGCTTGTCGCCACCTTATTCCGCGAAGAACGGTCCGATGGACAGTTTAGACGAACTGCTTCTGGTTTACGGAGTAACGCCACAACTTCTGTTTGGCCTCGATTCGAATCGCAATGGTATTTTGGATCCTGCTGAAATGATAGGTACGGATGCGTCTTCGGTCGATGCTGAAATGTACCTTGGCTGGGCGAATTATCTGACTTTGTACAGCAACGAAAGTAATTTGACGGCAGAGGGGTTGCCCCGAATCAATGTCAATGCAGACGATCTTGAGCAGTTGTATGACGACTTAAAAAGTGCTTACGATGATGATTGGGCTAACTTTATAATTTATTATCGCTGTTCTTCGGCCGAACCATCGACTGAACCACCGTCAGAGACCGCGGTCATCCAGAGTGCTGCTTTGCTGCCTCCGGATTTTGCAGTCCTTGAGAGTAAGCGGAAGCTCAATTCGATTGTTGATCTTGTGATGGCTTACGTTGATACGAGTGAGTGGGACGAATTGAACCTCACCAGTTTCGCGGAGTCACCAGTGAAAATTGGCAATGTTCCGTTTGCGATGCCCCGGTTGATGGCAAGTTTGACGACGTTTGAGGGGGCAACCATACCGGGTCGAGTCAATATTATGCAGGCTCCGCGGGTGGTCTTGATGGGGATCCCCGGGCTCGACGAGTCAACCGTCGATCAGATCATCAGTCAACGCGGTACCGATTTTGAGCTAGATGATCCGACCGGTGCAGACATGAACCGAAAATATGAGACCTGGCTGTTCGTGGAAGGCTTGGTTGATCTGGCGACCATGAAAAGCCTGATGTCCTACGTTTGTACCGGTGGTGACGTTTTTGGGGCTGAAATCATCGGATATTTTGCCGACGGGGTCGGAACCTCTCGGGCGGAGGTAGTGTTAGATACTACGGTTGGTGTCCCCCGTGTTATTTCTTGGAGAAATAAGAGCCATTTGAGGTCTAGTTTCTCGATTGAAGCCCTCGGTACAAACATAATTGAATAGAGTTCGACTCGCATTTATTCGAGTTACCTGATTAATCTGAAAGTTAGCTATGGCATTCGTTGCTATCCAAATCCAAGAAGATCAAATCCTTGTCGCTGCGGCGCGAGTTGCGCAGCGGTCGGTGAAGATAACCCACATGTTCTCCGTCGAACTGGCCGGCGATGCGGAATTAGCTGCCGAAGCGTTGAAATCCAGTTTGGCGAAGCATGGGCTGTCGCGCGCGGATGCAGCGGTCATCGTCAGTCGGGCTGATGCGGAAATTAGAGAATTGACGATTCCGCCGGCACCGGACAATGAAATTCCAGACATGGTTCGGTTTATTGCCAACAATGAGTTCGTTTCAATTAGTGACGCGTGGGCGTTGGACTACGTTCCGTTGCGGGGAGATGAGACTCAGTCTCGAGATGTCCTGGCGGTTGGCATTTCGCCTGAACTTCAGCAGCGAGTAATGGCGATCACCACGGGGGCAGGTCTCAAGGTAAAGCATCTGCTGTTGCGACCGCTTGCGACAGTTGACCTGCTTGGGGGCGAGCTAGACGACGGGAAATGCCGTTTGATCATTGATCCTAACGGGGATCAGACAGACATGTCTGTGGTTGATGGCAATTTGGCATTGACCACGCGAACGATCAGGCTTGCAGCATCGAGCGGTGTGGAAGAGCGTACTGCGACTCTGTTGGCTGAAACACGAAGGACGTTAGCCTCAGCGAAGTCGGCCTTGGGCGACCGCGTTATTTCCGAAGTGATTGTGTTTGGGGATTCTGAACATTACGTGAATTTGGCGAACGAAATTAAGACCAAGTTAGAGCTTGAAACCAGACTCGTGATGCCAAACGAGTTTACGTCTTTGGCAAGTGGTTGCAACCTTCCGGAACATTCCGAACGGTTTGCAGCCGTTCTTGGAGCTTTGGAAAAAAAGAGTACCAAAGGTAAATACCTATTGGACTTCGTGAATCCACGCAAACCAATCGTGGTCAAGCGAGATAACTCACGCCGTTATCAAGTCGGCGCTGCGGTTGCCGCCGTCTTTGTGATTGCGATCGCCTCGGGATGGTGGATGCTGCGACAACAAACGTCGGAGATTAATCGACTGAGGGAAGATTTGGCATATCTGGTGCGGCTGAATGAAGGTGTGGGCGACAACCCCAGCGTCGATCAAATCACGGATGAGGTCGACAAAATTGATGCTTGGAAAGTAGCCGATATAAACTGGCTCAAAGAGCTTAGCGAATACAGCGAGCGGTCGTTGACTCCCGATGATAATATCGTTGATGTTTTCGATGCGATAACCGGTCTCAAGGCGGGGGGGAATGCCCGTATTGTTGTTAATATGCGAACCACCGCCGTTGGGAAAGAAGCCGAATTGATTGCTGAACTCAGCGAAGCCCGGTTCTCCGTGAAACCAACCCGAGGTGCGATTGATCCAACCGATAAAAGTTACCCACTAACGACGAGCTTGAGGGTGGAGTTTTCACCAGATAAAGGCGCTTTAATAGAAGAGTTTGACAAGCGGGCGATGGAGTATCGCGAAACGTCAATGGCGGATGCCGATCAAGCAGGTGTGGGTGGTAAACAAGAAGTCAAAACAGAAGAAGATAAAGAAGAAGATAAAGAAGAAGATAAAGAAGAAGATAAAGAAGAAGATAAAGAAGAA
>JAALLA010000128.1:0-2774 GCA_011087765.1 Pirellulaceae bacterium | reverse complement strand
AGAAGAAGATAAAGAAGAAGATAAAGAAGAAGATAAAGAAGAAGATAAAGAAGAAGATAAAGACTCATCGAAAATTGCAAAAGCGAACTGATTGCTTTTTCCCAGTTACGGCAATCACAAAAGAACCCAAACAAATCAATTGAAGAAGTTAAAGCATGTTTGAAAAATTAACACCTCGAGAAAAAGTACTCGTCTACGTGGTAGGAACTATTCTGCCGATTGCGTTGATCGCGGTTGTGGGTCTTTGGTTTTTCAATTCACTTAATCAAAATAAAATTGACCGAGCGAGTCTCATTACCCAAATTAGTGATGCCGAGTACGATATGGGGGTTGGGAAGAAGGCCGATCGACGTCGAGCCTACTATGAAAGCATTAGCTTGCCGGCGGATATTGAAGGCGCCAGTAATAATTATTTGGCGTGGGTGAAGGGTTTAGTGCGCGACGATTTGAAGTTAAGGCTGAAAATGTTGACGCCGAGTGACAGTACACCCCTCAAGGTGGGAACGAAAGTGGTTGGCGAGCGTAAGTCCTACACGCTGGCAATGGATGGCACCTTGGATGATTTGACGAAGTTCCTCAGTTCTTTCTATCGAGTTGAGTTGCTTCACCGAATCAACTCATTGAAAATTACGCCGCAAAATGAAACCGTTGGAAGCAAGAAAAAAATTCGCAATGGAATTTTGAGCATTGTAGCCAAGATCGAGGTTCTGGCATTGACTTCTTCGATGGAAGAAGCAGATTTTATTGACCAGCTGAAGCGTGAGATTGAGATCGAGAATGATTGGACGAAAGAGCTGGATGCCATGGCCAGTACGGTTGTGCATCGGGATATTTTTGGTCCACCCAATAACGAACCAACGGTTTCGGCAAGACCGGCACGGTCCTATACTTCCATGAAAGATGTCAGCGTAAGCCTGTCCGCAAAAGACGCGGATACTGAAGATGTTCTGAAGTTTGAGTTTGTGGGTGATCTGCCTATTGAAGGAATGAAATTTGATTTCGAAGAAGGAGAGCGTGCCGGCAAGTTATTAATTCCAGGCCAAGAGGCGGGGGATTACAGCTTCGATGTGATGGTTTCGGATAATGGTTTTCCTGCGAAGTGGACCAAAGAGCGGGTTAAGGTCGTCTTTAAAGATGAGGCGCCAAAGGTAGTCAAGCCTGTCGAAAAACCAGCGCCCGCCTTCTTGAATGCAAAGGAAACGCGGATAACTGCGATCGTTCGAGACCGAACTGGTGATTGGCAGGTTTGGATTAGCGTGCGGACAACCGGCGAGCGTTTTAAGCTAAAACAGGGTGATTCCTTTGAGTTGGATGAGAAGAAATGGATCGTCGATGAAATCCGGGCAGATCAGGCCGTTTTCCAGGTTGAAAACAACCAATTGACGGTTGGTCCAGCCGACGTATTTTTCAATGCCGAGCGGATTCCGCTTGACCCACCGACCGAAGATGTCGGAAAACAAGCGCCAGATTCAGAGTTAGAGCCAGTTGAATCAAAGCCAGTTGAATCTAAGCCAGTTGAATCTAAGCCAGTTGCATCTAGGCCAACTGACATTTCTTAAATCGTGCTAGCTGGTGTTTGAGTACCATTCCTGTTTTAGAGGTTTCCTTGCACTCTCTGGGTGGGAGAGCCATTGGATACAGGTCTATTCGGTAAACCCTTTCGTAGTTGCCCAGCTTCTCATTGCGTGTCAAAAGATTCTGGATTTTCCGCGTCTATTGATTGTTTTTGTTCTAACGAGCGGTCAATCGCTGCCGATGTTTACGAATGTCCGACGTCGGTAACCCGTACGCCGTCGCGGATGTGTTTCAATCAGGACCCAGCCTTTGATTCTTGCATCTGTCAAGATTCGTAAGGTTAAATGGAGGGTGGTTCTCGTAAATGTCACGGCATTTACAGAACCAATGCGGAGCCCTTTTTTGCCTCGGTCCTTGGTTGAGAGTAAATCTTTAGACCCTAACAGGACGAGAAAATGGCTAAATTTTTTAAGAAGCCCTCTGGTAATCTTCGCACCCCATTTTATTGTTTTAGCGCTATGGCGGTAGGCTGCTTGATGGGCGGCTCGTTGTCAGCGGATGAAAATGATAAAGATAAATACCAGAGTAAGTCTGCTGCACCGGTGATTCAAACGTCTCCGGCTCAGTTCAGCCCGATGCCTTCGGTGCGATCGGCGATTCCTGCTGTGCAAGTGCCAATGCCTCCGAGTGGCTTGACTCCCTCGTCGGAGTCTGCAGTCACCAGCGGATTTGTCCCGCCTGCTAATGCTGCTCTCGCTCCAGTCTTTACCAAGCCTGCGGTTCCAGCAGTGAATCCAGCGAGCGGGATTGAGTTAAACAGCTTTGGTGTGGCGGATGAAAATCCGAGACCGCAGTCAGCTAACGCTCGCGATGGACAGTTCCGCCGGATGCCCTTGACTCAAAATGTTGGCAGTGAAAACGTTCGCGTTTTTCCAAAATATGTAGCTCCCAAGGTGAGGAACGGCGTCCATCAGTTGGTTACTGTCTCGATCGAAGAATTCGAAACTGCAGTCGTGAGGACTTGGGGACGGCGACTGGGAACAGCAACTTCTCCCGATGGCCGATACGTTCGTGTCGAGATTCCGACCCGTGTTGCTCAGCGGATGGCGATGATTGTTGATCGTCAGCGAGGCTCGTTGAAATTCGAAGGCGACGATTCGTTGCGTGATAATTGGCATCAATTAATGGAGTCAATCGATTGTGCACCCGAGTTAACCGAGCAAGGGTCGGTGCGCCAAACGGTGCTTGTCGACGCTAGT
>JAALLA010000127.1 GCA_011087765.1 Pirellulaceae bacterium | reverse complement strand
AAAAAGGCCAAAGTACCCCCTAAGGGAGTCGAACCCCTGTTTCCGGACCGAAAAATCCGACGTCCTAGGCCACTAGACGAAGGGGGCTTGGTATAGCCGAACTGGTTATTAAGACGATAGTTTACTGCGCGGTATTTGAAACGGTCAAGGAGTCCCCGTTTTTTCAAGCGAACTCATTTTCCGGGCACCAAGGGGATTTTGGATGCTGCCGTATTCGACGAACCGATGCGGTTGCTGCGGATTAACAACTTCGTCAAACCCGTGCCAGTGACTAAACATTGACTGCGTTCGAACTCGCCTAAACCACGGCGTTTTTCACATTGTGAGCGTTGGATCATGCCGACGGGTAAAACAAAGAGTTAGTTTGAATTGGATTCTATTTTTGGTGTTTCTTTGATTACCTCGTGGCGAATAATACGAGAACAGAATAAACTTAGGTTGGCTTTAGAAACGACAGAGCGATCGCTAAGTCTCTAATCATTCTCTCAAATTGGTTGACAACTTCATGAGCGTTACCAAACAAGTCACTATTTTTGACACCACTCTCCGCGACGGTGAGCAATCACCGGGAGCGAGCATGAACTTGCAGGAGAAGCTGGAGATCGCCCAGGCTTTGATTGATCTTGGCGTGAATGTGATCGAAGCGGGATTTCCAATTGCGTCTCCAGGTGATTTTGAGGCTGTTCAACAAATCGCCTCGAACTTTCGAGGTGCGCAGATCTGTGGACTCGCGCGGTCCAACGACAAGGATATTGATCGAGCATGGGAGGCGTTAAAACAGTCTCAAGACCCGAGGATCCATGTCTTTCTGGCGACCAGCGCGATTCACCGCGAATTTAAATTGAAGATGACTCCCGACGAGATAATTGCCCGTGCAGTAGCGGGGGTTCAGCGGGCAAAAAGCTATTGCGACAACATTGAATTTTCTCCCGAAGATGCGGCGCGTACGGAACCAGACTTTTTGTGCCGGGTGGTTGAAGCCGTGATTGCTGCCGGCGCTACGACAGTCAACATTCCAGATACGGTCGGGTATGCGACTCCCGGCCAAATGGGACGAGTTATAAAAAATTTAGTCGACCGAGTGCCCAATATTGATCAGTCGGTCATCAGTGTGCATTGCCATAATGACCTTGGTCTCGCGGTAGCGAATAGTCTTGCCGCCGTTCAAAATGGCGCCGGGCAAATTGAGTGCACAGTCAACGGAATTGGTGAGCGGGCGGGGAATTGCTCGCTCGAAGAAGTTGTGATGGCGATGCGTACGCGGAGCGATGTTTATGACTATGAGACGACGATCAATTCGAAACGTTTAGTTCCTACCAGTCGGTTGGTCTCTTCGATCACCGGTTTAGAGGTTCAGCGGAACAAAGCGGTTGTGGGGCGAAATGCTTTTGCCCATGAAGCTGGCATTCATCAAGATGGCATGCTTAAAGAGAGAACCACTTACGAAATCATGCGTCCGGAGGATGTAGGGTTTGCAGATACTGATTTGGTGCTCGGTAAACACAGTGGGCGGGCGGCGTTGGCCGACCGAGCAAAACAGCTTGGGTTTACCTTGACGGGCGAACAGTTGCAGAGTGTTTTTGAGGAGTTTAAAAAACTCGCTGACCGGAAAAAAGAAATTTTTGATGGCGATATTGCAGCATTGATTGATCATGAGATCCTCGGGATCTCAGAGGAAGAGTGGTCGCTGGTTTCCTTTAAAGTGAATTTGGATTATCAGATGCCTCCCAAGATACTTCTCACTCTGGAAAAGGGTGGCGAGGAAACAACGGTCGAGCAAGCGGAAGGCTCTGGCCCCGTCGATGCAGCTTTTTTAGCGGTGAAACAAATCACCGGGGTAGAAATGAGTTGCAAAGAGTTTCACGTTCGCAGCACGTCTCTCGGTTATGACGCACCCGGTGAGATCACCCTGGAAGCGGAACATGCGGGGCAGATCTATCGCGGTCGAGCGATCTCCACGGACTGTGTCGAGGCATCCATTAAAGCGGTATTGAATGCGGCCAACCGAATCTTGGCAGCGAATCGAAAATCAGTTAACGCTTCAGAAAATTAAGGCCAAGAAAAAAGGATGCCGAACGAGTTCGGCATCCTTGTGTTGCTTGCTGGCTTGGGGATTTCCAGTTCGATTTATCGAAGGGCTTCGGTTAGGCTCGCATCGATTTTAGTTCCGGAATAACTGCGAAAGCCCGAATGTAAAGAATACATTGCTGGCGAAGTTAAGCACTTCTTCCTGCGGCTTGTACCGTAGCAATAGCTGGTCGCCCGGCTTGACCAGGATTCTCTGCCTCGGATCGTTGATGGTATCGTTAAGGTCGATTCGGATTGCGAGTTGACGTTTACCCGGTACCTGACGAAGAACAATCAGTTCGGTGGGCGGTACATTTTGAGCAGCGCCTCCAAGGGCTCCGGAGCGCTCCGTCGTTGCGACCCCTCTTCCAGCGATTGAAATCGCAGCGAGCACATCGAGGTCATAGTCTCGTGGGATTGGAAATTCACCGCCCCCAAGTAGACCACCAGTATAATAGACATCGGTCTCACGGGTGTCGACGTAAATGATGTCGCCATCTCCTAGGATAATATCCTCTGTATTAAACGTAGGAACTTGCCCCGGCTTCAATCTTAGTGGGATTTTAATTGAATTCGTTTCATCTGCGATTTTTGGCATGGTTCCATAAGGGAATTCCGAAGGACTGTGCGTCCGGTAGAATTCGTTCATTTGTTCGTCCCGCTGAGAAGTGTCAACGCGGTTGCCACGTAAGATGCGAACTTCAGCTTTCGCATTAATTCCCGGTAGTCCGCCGGTCTGGGAAAGAGCGTTAAGAACATCGTTTTTATATGCGGGTAGTTGGAGAACAAAACCCCTTCCCGATTGATCCGATCGGTCGGTTACGCCCATTCGTTGGCTTTGGCCTTGGAATTGGTTTCCACGGGTTGCTTGTGAGTTATCTTGACGCACAACAAAAACGCGATAAGTTCGCTCACGCATAAGCGTCACGATAATCCGGCCGCCTTCTTTCAATTGAGGTTCGTCTCCCTCGGTGTAGGCTCGCTTAATTAGCTCTTCCGCCTGTTGGATCGTTAGACCGCGAACAGGAATTGGATCGACTGAAGGCAGGGAAAGTGATCCATCTTCCCGAACGGGAACAGGGTACCCGATGGCGGGGGGCAGATCGCTTTCTGGTCCTGGCAATTGGACAGGCGGCGCGTCGTCAGAATTGCCGAGAATTCCTTCGATGAAAACGCCCAAGACATCATCCGCGTCCAAGGTGTAAAATGCCGGTTTGGTTTGACGTAAACGAGCTACGTCAATTGGGATTTTATCGGCCTGAGGTTCCGCAAGAAATTGCACGGGGACGCGATTCGCTGGAATCGTATCAATGGGTGAAAACAAGGCAGTACAACCAGTCAGCGACGAACTTGCCAGAACCGTAAAGAGGATAATCATCCGGTTGGACATGGTTCGATAACTAGATTTTTTTGAGTGGGGCTTAATAACCATCAACTCGTGCTCCCTTAATTGCGGTGGGCTATCCGACCGCGTCGTAATAAGTTTGGATGTTTTGGTTAGACAATGCTTTTGCAAAGCCTCTGATTCTTTTCAATCGCGATTTACTTCGATGTTGGCAGAACCACCGGTCTAGCTGAGGTGCTAAAGTCAGTGAATCCTTTTGAATTTAGGTAATCTATTTGAGTCCCGATATCAGTTGCGTGATTGCCGCTGGAATCGGTTGTCGAATTACTTGTTACAGTTCTTACTCCACCTGGCAAGTTGCCAGCGGGTGTCATTACCATTGGCGTTGTGGGGGACGGAGTTTCATTGGTTGAGACAACTTGTACGTCCGCGGGAAGCACCGGATCGGTGTTGGATTGGTCAATGGCTGAATCGATCATGCGAGAGATCAACACGTCGTGATAAGTCCCGGACTTGTCTTTCCTCGCTGCAGCAACACCGGCAGGATAGCCTTCAAACCAGCTGTTGACACATTTCGCGCCATCGGCAGATTGGTATTCTGGTGCTCGGTATTCTTCGGGTGGAAGTGCTGGAACGTATCCATCACCGCCGTTACACATGTCGGTGTAGCCTGCACAAAAACCGTTTTCAAAATGCTTTGCGTAAGCACGTTTGCAGTTTCCGTACCGTAAATTAAAGGCGCGTTTGGCCCAAACTGTATCACGGTACGTCAACATCGACGCTTCTTTGATGCCGAGCTTGCAACCGGTAAACGAAGCTGTCGTTAGAATGGCAACGCAGATGATTAATAACGGATAACCGTGTTTCGGTGTGACGAATGTTAGTTGGTTCTTCACGACAACTTTCTCTGAAATTGACTTTACTCATCAATCGGATTCCGTCGAAAGCCTCTTGCTTTCAAGGAAATCGGACAGGGGGCGCGAGCCCATTGCCTAGTCATTTCATCGCCAGTTAAGCTGTGCCGGATTTAACGAAGATCCTATTTATGGCGCTTTTAACGAAAATATCTTTCGGGCTTGTGAAGCTGGGGGGCTTGTGGAGGCGAAGCTGTCAAGTTCGCTGCAATCTTAAATCTGACAGCAAGCCTGGCCGAGTAGGCTGCAATTCCCAACGGAAATTGGGCGTGACGATCAGACACCCCATCAATCGGCAGGCGAGGACGCGAGGCAGTCGAAGTGATTTTACCGCTACCGGGGAGTTGCAGGATACTCAGCGACTGGTTCAACACCAACCTTCAGCGCTGCGGAGATTAAGAGGCAACTACCCCGTTAACTAGATTAATAACCCGGTCAGCTTGCGAAGCGAGCTGGTCATCGTGTGTGACCATCACGACGGTAAGATTTTCGTGTTTTCGAAGTGCCGTGAGCGTTTCCATAACCTCGGCACCATTTTCTGAATCGAGGTTTCCGGTAGGTTCATCGGCCAGCAGGATCGAAGGATCAGAGATGAGTGACCTAGCGATGGCCGTTCGTTGCATCTCACCCCCGGATAACTGGCTAGGTTTGTGAGTCAAACGGTGACTAAGTCCAACCATTTCCAGCAACTCGATGGCTCGCTTTCGATAGCTTCTTTTATTCTTGAGGTAACGAAAAAAACCATCCTGAACCATTCGAGGGATAAGGACATTCTCCAAGGTGGTTAGTTCGGGTAACAGGTGATAGAACTGAAAAATGAGTCCAAATTCTCGATTGCGAAGGTATTCCTGTTGTCGAGGCGGCAGGTTATCAATTCTTTGATCGCGAAAATAAATTTCTCCACTGTCGGGTGCATCAAGTGTTCCCAGTAAATGTAGCAAGGTACTTTTTCCAGATCCGCTTTGCCCGATAATTGCAGTGAAGCCTCCTTCTTCGATTTCAAGATCCACCCCTTTAAGGACCGGTACTTGAACCGCACCTTTTCCGTAGCTCTTGAACAATCCGTTGACTGACATGACCGAGGTGTCAACGATTCGGAGTGGTGCGGAGTTTGATTTTTTCTTAGACAGGCCCTTGTTTGAATTTAATTCGGAGGCGGGCATATTGTCTCCCTTGGATTCTGGATCGATTCGCAGGGGTTGGCTGGGAGCGACATCACTCATATCGAAGTGCCTCTACTGGGTGTAATTTGGCAGCGCGGAGCGCGGGGAGCACACTGGCAAGCACGGCTATTGCGATCGCGCCGACGGCGACCCAAAAAATGGTAACTGGATTTACCACCGTTGGTATTTCAGAAAAATAATAGATCGTTGGATCGAAGACTTCCTGTCCGGTAAGCACGGCGACGGCATCGGCGATTTCATTAATGTACTTAACAAAAAGTAATCCAATGACGATTCCCACACCGGTACCGACGGTACCGAGAGACATGCCATAACCGAGGAAGATGGACATCACGCCTCGGCTAGGGGCCCCGAGAGCTTTGAGAATTCCGATGTCTTTCGTTTTCTCGACGACGATCATATAAAACGTTGCCAAGATGCCAAAACCGGCAACGGCGATAATCAGAAACAGCAAAATGTTTAGGATGGTTAGCTCCATTTTGACTGCGCTGAGCAAAGGGCGTTGAGTATCTTGCCAGGTGCGGATGTCGTAATCCGGGAAATAGTTTGGAGGAAATTGAGCAATTAATTGGTCGCGTACTGCGTCTAAATCAGCACCCTCTTTTAGTTTGATTTGGATGGTTGATACCGAACCCTGCCCAGTCATCGGATCGATCATCCCGCGTAGTTGCTGAAGTTCGCTTAGTGGCAGGAAGGCGAAACTGGAGTCGTATTCGTGCATGTTGGATGAATAAAAATCGACGACAGTGCAGTTTTCGATTACCGGCTGCGGGCTGTCTCCGATCGTCGTTAGCATGATATTTGCATCGTCGCCGGGTCTAATTAAGTACGCATCTTGCAGTTCACCCGATGGAAGTTCGACTTTTCGCTCTGAGATGGCTAAGCCTAAAATAATTCCCGTCCGATGATCCTTCATAGGGTCAAATAAATCTTCTGATTTGATTTCCGGGCGAAATTTTGCATGAGGGTCAAACGGTGAAATCCGATGAATAGTGCCATCGACGGACGTTTGGCTTTCCGCCTGATCGTCGGCAGTTGCCAACGGGGTTGGTTGATCGGCAATGCCCTCTTCGGGGGATTTTCCAACGGGGGGAATATCGGGAAGTGTCGCAGGAAGTGGTGCGAATCGCCCCCCCTGCTCTTCCTGGATGTTCTCGCTTTCGTGACTGACAGTTTCAACGCGAGACGGTTCGGCGGCATAGAATGCATTGGCTGCATTGTCGTATAAACTGTCGTACTCCCGACTGTTTGCTTCAATTCGTCGTTGAATTTCAATTCGGGTTCGACGGTATTTCCAACCGGCATCTCCTTTGAATTTTTCCTGATCGTAACCGTCTTCTTCGAGATCAAATGAAAAGGACTTGCGTTTAATTTCATTGGTTAAATATGGCTCAAAGTCCGTGACTTTACCGAATGTTTCATCGTCGATCCCAAGCAGCATGATTTGCTGGGTCCACTGGCGTCCACGCACATCAAATGAGAGTAGGGCTGGGGTACGAACGACGCAAGTCGCTTCTTGAATCTGGTCACCGAGCGTTTGTTTGATAATCTCTACATGGCGTTCGGGATGGGGGATTTCACTGAACATCTGAGTGGAAATTTCGACGTCCGAGAGAATCCCGTGGAGTCGGTTTTTCATCTGATCAACAAAACCAGCCATCACGCTGTTGACCACGATCAAGGTTGCGACACCAAGAGTCACACTGACAATCGATGCCAACGCAATGAAACGTGTTTTTAAGTAACGCCACGACAAAAGCAATTTATACATTCGCCAATCCTTTGGCCTTGTTAAAGCGAATCTCGACCAGTCCGTTATCGATTTCTCGCGTTTTTATTGGGTCAATCACCGTTTTTTAAAACGGGTTCAAACACTCTAGTTCTCTGCTCTCAGGAGTGGAAACAGGATTATATCCCGGATGGAAGGTGAATCTGTCAGCAACATTACGAGCCGATCTATTCCAATTCCCAATCCACCTGCCGGCGGCATCCCATTTCTCAAGGCACGAACAAAATCGTGGTCCATTTTTGCCATGGAATCTTCTTCCGCCATCCCTTCAAGCTGATTTTCGAACAACTCCTTTTGCAAATCCGGATCATTTAATTCCGTGTAAGCATTCGCAAGTTCCATTCCGTTAATGAATAACTCGAAACGCTCCGCAATATTCGGATTTTCTTTCTTTCGTTTAGTTAAAGGGCAAATGCTTGCGGGATAATCTGTTACGAAAACAGGCCCAATCAAAGCATCTTCCACTTTCTCTTCAAAAACTTCGTTTTTGATCACGTCCGGGTGCTTGCCGTCGACCGCTAAACCAAGTGTTTGAGCATATGCTTTTACAGCAGCAGGGTCTTGCGGGTCAACTCCGGTATTCTCGGCAAACAGTTCGTCATAGGGCTTTCTGGCGAACGGGGTAGAAAAGTCAACTTGGGTATCTCCATAAGGGACGGTCGTTTCCGAATTGAGTGCTTGCAGTGCATCTGCTATCACTGCTTCGGTAAGGTCCATCATCGACTCGTAATCGCCGTAAGCTTGATAAACCTCGAGCATGGTGAATTCGGGGTTGTGCTTTGGGCTGATCCCCTCATTTCGATAAACACGCCCCATTTCAAACACGCGTTCCATTCCGCCGACCATCAAACGCTTCAGATGCAGTTCGAGAGCGATGCGCATTGTCAACGGCATGTCGAGGGCGTTGTGGTGAGTTTCAAACGGACGGGCAGCGGCTCCACCGGCAATGGTGTGCAAGGTTGGCCCTTCGATTTCCACGAAATTCCGGTCGGTCAGGGTTTTTCGAATGGAGGTGACAATTTTCGAGCGGGCTAGAAAACGATCTCTTACCCCTTCGTTATAGGCGAGATCAACGTAACGACGTCGCTGTCGGAGTTCAGCATCGACGAGTCCTTTGTGTTTTGCCGGGGGTTGGTCGAGCGTTTTGCAGAGAATGTGTATCTTGTCTGCAAAAATTGAAAGTTCACCTGTTTGGGTTCTTCGGAATGTCCCATCGATTCCAACGAGGTCGCCCAAATCTAGGCATTTGATCAATTCCCAATTTTCTTCGCCGACCTGGTTCTTGCCAACAAATAGTTGAATCCGTCCCGTCCAGTCCTCGATGTCGATAAAATGCAGCTTCCCCTTGTCACGGTGGAGCAAGATTCGGCCAGCGGCTCTCACTTTCGGGCCGCTCATGGTCCCTTTTCCTTGTTCTTTGCACCAGTCTCGAAAGCTAAGCTCACCTAATTGTTCGGGATTGGGCAGGTCCACCGATTCGCCAGATTCGGTTACGAACTTTATTTCATCGGTTCGTTGGAGAATGTCCCCGATCATATCTCGATCGTTGAACCGGTGCCCCCAGGGATCGATTCCTAGTTCGACTATTCGATTTAAGTTACTCCGTCTGGATTCTTCGGGAGCGAGTGCGCCGTCGTTCATTTTATCTCTTCAACTGCGGGTGTGGATCGGCTGTTTCAGTGTGTTTGTGATCGTATTCTAAAGAAACAACCTGATTTGTCGAAGGTGGGAATCGAAAGAAGATTGAGCAGACGGAATTGAGCTGAACTTGGCGATTATGGATCGTCAATTTGGCATTCAGCCACCGAAAAGGGCATGATCTCTTGTTTTAAAGTCGTTTGACCGATGTTTTGCCGAGGGCCATTTTCAAATTCGGTTCGAGAGTTGCAAAATCACTGGCCAAAATCACTGGCCATAGCGAGCCATAATTCGATTCGCAATTCCAGGGATCAGGCGGTCCATCCAGACGATCAGTCGTCCTCCGTGTGTCAGGATAATTTCGTGTTTTCCCTTTTTCATTGCTCGAATAGTTTTTGAGGCAACGGTAGCAGGAGGCATGGCTCCTCGGATTTTCCAATTCCTGCCGGTGGTATCCTCAATCGCGTTGTCAAAAAATTCGCTATCGGTAGTGCTAGGGCTCACTAGAAGTAAATCAATCGCATCGTTAGCCAATTCTGCCCTGAGAGCATCGCTAAAGCCATGAAGTGCGAATTTGCTGGCACAGTATTCACTTTTTAAAGGAGTCGCCCGATGTCCCAGAATACTGCTCATGTTGACGATGATCGGCGAATGACCTTGCTTAAGCCGAGGAAGTGATATCCGAATCATTTCAGCGATCGCGAAAAAGTTGATTTCGAATACTTGTCGTATTCTGGTTTCCGCTGATTCATCAAATCGCCCCATGGCTCCTATCCCGGCATTGTTAATGAGTATATCAAGTCCACCGAATTCTTGATCAGCGACGTCCATGATTTCTTGCCGATTCGCTTCGGACGTGATATCTCCGACTAAGGGAATGCATGTTCCACCCTGCGATTGAATTTTATTTGAGAGATCGTCAAGTAAGTCTGCTCGTCGAGCGCACGCGATTACCGAAGCACCTTCAGCTGCTAACTGTTGTGCAAGGTGCCAGCCGATGCCACTGGAGGCACCAGTGACGACAGCACGTTTGTCTTGAAGGGTTCGGTAAGGCATATTCGGTTGGGTTTAAAAATCAGTAAGAGGTACTGTGGTTGGTACTGTGATTTTAATCTCCAATTGTGTTTTCTGGAGAGTGCGAATCCGTGGCTTGAAGCTCAATCGCTTGTTCCGATTCCGCAGATTTACTATCCGTTATTGGTTCGTCCGACTTGACCCAGCCTGCCGGACTGTGGGGCGTGATAATGGTGTCGGTTGGGTCGATTTGCCCCAAATATTTTTGCGGCAATTTACAATGCACTTTTACCATGTCATCGGTGTACTGAGTGGAGATGATTTCTCCCTTGGCGGCAATGAAAGCTAGTAATTTTCCATTTCCGACATGCAATTCAATATCAACATTTTGAAACGACCGACTGAGTGCTTCACTGACAGCGGACTGAAGATTTTCGAAACCGATTTTTGTTTTCGCACTCACTGAAATCGCATTAGGGTACCGGTTGAGCATTGCTTCGAGGATTGCAACTTCGGTAACCTGGTCGACTTTGTTAAGAACCAGCAGTGTGTCTTTGGCTTCTATGCCCAACTCAGTCAGTACTTCATAAACGGAACTGATTTGATCACCCACTTTGGGGTTGCTCGCATCGGCGACATGAAGCAATAAATCAGCTTGGCGTGTTTCTTCCAGGGTTGCCTTAAAACTGGCGATTAAGCTGTGTGGGAGGTTGCGAATAAAGCCAACGGTGTCGCTGAGCAAGATCGGCCCCCAGTTGGGCAGTGCCCAGCGGCGGGTGCGGGTGTCGAGGGTGGCGAACAATTTATCTTCTGCCAAGACGTCAGCTGCGGTTAGCGAATTCATGAGGGTACTCTTGCCGGCATTTGTGTAGCCGACTAAAGAAACCGTCATCGTTCCGCGCCGAGATGCGACTTGACGCTCTTTCCGTTTTTCAACTTTACTTAACTCAACCTTGAGGTCATGGATTCGTTTTTCAACCAATCTGCGGTCCGTCTCAAGTTGTTTTTCACCAGGCCCCCGCATGCCAACGCCCATTTTCAATCGGGAAAGGTGCGTCCACATTCGCTTGAGTCGTGGCAGCGAGTATTCAAGTTGAGCCAGTTCAACTGCTAGGCGGGATTCATAGGTTTGGGCATGCGTTGCGAAAATATCAAGAATCAATTCGGTGCGGTCGAGCACTTTGATGTTAAGTGCTATTTCTAGATTGCGATTCTGGGCAGGCGATAGATCGTTATCAAAAATAACGACATCGGCGGCATGGAATTCAACCAATTGCGTCAGTTCTTCGACTTTGCCGCGTCCAAGAAAGGTCGCGGTGTCAGGTTTTTCTCGTTTTTGAGTCAAGCCGGAAAGGACAATGGCACCGGCAGTTTCTGCTAAGCCTTGAACTTCATCGAGTGGGTCAAATTCAATTGGATCATCGGGGAGGATGACGCGTGCGACAATCGCGATTTCCCGGTCGACTTGCTGAGCGCGTTTGCGGTCTTGCACGGTTGTTTTGGTTCTTTGAGGTGAAAGTGAAAACTGTACTAGTGGTTGGCAGACTGCTTGCCAAGAATAAAGCCCGCAGCCAAAAGCCGAGCTTCGTGGTTCTTTTGGGAATAGAGTATAGCCGATGATCGGTGTTTAGCTAAGCCATCGCGAGTTAATGAAGCAGTGAGGGCTTTCTAGCCTGCTGCCAATGGTGGTCGTTTTTGTAGAGCTAAACAGGGGATGGCTGTGTGTGTGAGAGGGCAGCGGTTTCAAACCCGTCGAGTGGTTAGGATTTCGATTTCTGAGTCTCCGGCTTGTTTTTGTCCTGTGGCACTTCTTTTGGCTTTTTAGGTTCAATTCTTTTGCCGGGTTTGAGGATGGCATAAACCTTGGTATTCAGCGGCGGGATATTCTCTTCGAAAGCCTCGAATAGGAGGCCAGCATTCGATTGGCTGCTTTGAATTTTCAGGTCGATGGTGGCCGTCGAAAAATTGGAGAGGCAGATTAGTTCGCCGGCGTCTCCGTAGTAAACCTTGTGAGATGAAGCTGGGTCATCCCAAAATTGGCTTCCGCCGAAGACCCATAATTGTTCCATTGCCTTTTTTGTTTTGACGTTGCGGATCCACTGTTTTGCCGACGCCGTTTTGATCTTTCCAGATTCCGGGTCTTTCCACTTTAAAGTGATGTCAATCGTGGGCCCGTAAGCTGCTCGATATTCTGGATCCCAGGAGGTCGTTTTCCCGGGGGTGGCTCCGAGCGCAACTAAGGCGAGGTGAACCTGAAGTGCCGTTGCGTGAGCGGAAATGACAGATTCGTGTTCCTTGGTTTGTGCCGGGCAGATGAACATTTCCAAGGGGCCTGCGTTAAGGCATACGTGCCCCGCAAAAATGACCTCTTTTGATTCGACATCAATCCAGATTTCTTCCTTTTTCCCTAAACGCTTCCAGGTTTCAGGGATGTCGATCGTTTGGATCTCTTCTGGTGGATTGGAATCAGGTTGCTGAAGTTCCGGATCTGTTTTTGGAGTCTTCGTAAGATTGACCGCCGGATCGACTGGCTCAATGGCAGGTTTCGTTTGTGGGGTAGGAGGAATAACCGTCGAGGGACTCTTTTCCTGATTAGCGTTTTGAATTGGCTTCTGTTGCTCGGGTTTAGATGCTTGTGGTTCGGAGCGAGGGGTGCAACCCGTAGCAGCAAAACAAAGGGCAATCGAAACTAAGATGGCTTGCCAGGTGAAATGATTTGGGGTCATTTTAGTTTTCGAATTTGAGGATTAGGACT
>JAALLA010000126.1:3389-12762 GCA_011087765.1 Pirellulaceae bacterium | reverse complement strand
GATACGGATACCAACATCACTTTGCCATCACTCGCCCTCACGCAATCAACGATGCCCGATCTCAATTGTGAGCCTGGAAGCTTCGCCGCAACCAGCACTACGATGAGCCCACCAATGACGGGGGGCAGCTATTTGAATGGTAATGAGTTTCGGCGCGACAGTCGTACTGCTACCGAAATCGCAATCCAACTGAAGGACCAAAATGAGAAACTGAAGTTGGAAAGGAATTACCTAAGAGACACTGCAGAGACTCTCAAAACTCAACTAATATCCGAACAAGCAGCACGAAAATTGGCTGAAACTCAATTTGACGAGCTTCAAATTGAGAACAAGGACCAGAGAAAAGTAATTGCTCAACTTCAACTTGCCTATCAGAACCTTGCCAATCAAAAAATTGAAATTGAAAAAGAATACGACACGAAGCTGCGTGAAATCGAAGCGACTCTCGACAAAGCCTTGCTCGAAGCCATGTACGATTCAAATAAAAAGCAGTAAATCAAGAAACTTAACCAGGTTCTATTGGCAGGCTCATCAAAAACCGGCACCCGGCAATCGAACCCTTTGCCCGGCAAATTAAGTCCATCGCAAAACGAAAACCAAAATGGGTTTTCAGCTTTTGCCTCAACTGAAAAACCAGAAGCAACATGAATAACTTGACACCACCAGAAAATAGTGATGCATTCTGCGAACCGTCGCGACGCAGCGTCCTTTTGATGCTGCTGGGCCTTGGGCTTTCCTGCGGGTGTGGTCACTTTTCATCATCTAAAAGATTTTCATTCCGCCAAAAGCAACCGGCAGTGCCAGTACCACCGCCGAAAAATTGCCACGCCTACTTCAATCCGGCAATCCCACAAGTCCTTTCCCAACGGGTTTTAATCATTCCCTCTGGCCCTGAAATTTCAAATTACTCAACCCATCAAAAAATCGTTAACGAACTTGCCGCGACCCTAAAAGCTGCCCAAATTTGCGATGTCGTTACCTCGGAAGGCTTTCGATTAGAGGCGCAAATTGACGCGGTACTGCAAGGGAAATTTGATGAACGCGAAATTGCCACAGTCGCTCGCCGGTTTGCAGCAGACTCAATCGCGCTGATTCGAATTAATGAATTCCGAACCGTCGCGCCGTATCAAATCAATCTTTCGCTTGTCATCATTGACACTGGTGAAACCGTTGTCTCCTGCAGTTTGGATGGGCTTTGGAATTTAGGAGATCCAGCAACTCGAAACTCATATCTGAAATTCTTATCAACGTCGCTCGGCACACCTCAACCTCAAGATTCAATATATCTTCAGTCGCCGCATTACCTGTCTAAGTTCATTGCCGGTGAAATCACGACGGCAATTCAAAGCCCAAGCTAGAAACAATCCGGCGTTACATCGACGCCCGCTCGTATCTGAATACGAGTTAGGCGGAGGCGATCATCTCTTCGCTTCGCGTTGAAATTGCGCGATAACCCAGCAAGTAAAAGACCGACAGGATCAGCAGCTCTGCCCCAAACACCACATTGAAAAATGCGAACCACTGGTATGCTTCAACGGGCACTAAAACGAAGCTAAAGCTACTGAGGTTAAATAGAAAAACGATCAGTGAGCCAAACACGCTAATCCCCAATAGCGTCAGGAGTAGCAGGACGATTCGCCAACGATATTTAGTTGAGAACACCACACTCAGCGCAAGTAGGCTGATCAACGAAACACACACACCCACCATTAGAAATGTTTCAGTCGCCTCAATTACCTCCGACGCCTTCATATTTCTCATCGGAAGACTTGCATTTGCAAGCGCAACCTCAACGACAATCTGCGTGAATACAACCAACAACGCAGCGTAAAACATCAATATGAAGAGATCCCGAATTTTAAAATGAGGAGCCAGTTTTCGAGTTGAATTCAGGCAAGTGGGGACAATCGACAACTTGTAGAACATTCGAATCATTACCAGTGGCAACTGGACGAATACAAAAACACAAAACACTCCTGCGAACACAACAGCCACATCCACATAATTAAAATTAGACCGGCCCCCACCCAATGCCAAAATCCAGTTATTGACTAACATGACGACCGAGGTGATTGCCAACGGCAAACGCAAAACACCTTTCTGCCCACCAAAGCTGCACCAAATTGCGAGTAGGCAAACCTGGGCCGCCAGAATCCCAGAGACAACGCCAAGCACAACGGCCTCGACGGTGAAAACAACCGAACCCGCATCAGCCAAAGCCCACACTCCAATAAAATCAAACAGGTGAGCGGCCAGAGACAAAATTAAAATAAACAGCGTTGCAACAAGAGACACTTCAGTCGTCAGTTGACCGCTATTCAAGAATTCGACATGACGCTTTCTTAATTGTGAGTCCATACACGCGATGCCATTTTCCAACGAGTCAACCGGTATTGCAAATGAGAGGCCGACTGGATGCTACCAAAATCTAACTGAACCGCGAATAGAATTAAGCCATGATTTCATGTGCAACAGTGCCATGCACGTCAGTCAACCTAAAATCACGACCAGCGTAATGGTAAGTCAATCGCTCATGATCCAACCCCATCAAATACAACATGGTCGCGTGAAGATCATGAATCGTCATTCGCCCCTCAATGGCGTAGTAGCCAAAATCATCTGTCTTTCCATAACGAAATCCACCTTTGACGCCGCCACCGGCCATGAACATTGTGAACCCCTCTGGATGGTGATCGCGTCCAATTGTCTGCGGGTTTCCGACTTGTGCGGTGGGCGTTCGGCCAAATTCTCCTCCCCAAAGCACAAGCGTATCATCGAGCAAACCTCGGCGTTTTAAGTCTTTTATAAAACCAGTGATGGGCTTGTCTATCTGGCCTACATTGATTTCATGGCCCTGCTTAATGTGAGAGTGCTGATCCCACTGCTCGTTGTTAAACGGTAGCGAACCGGCATGACTCACCTGAACAAATCGCGTGCCTGCCTCCGAGAAACGACGGGCGAGCAACAATTGATGGGCAAAGTTTTTCGTTTGGGGATCATCATAGCCATACAAGCTGAGTGTTTCTTTGGTTTCACCGCTGAGGTCGAGAACTGCGGGAGCCTCGGATTGCATCCGAAAAGCCATCTCATAGGACTGCAGACGCTCATCTAATTCACCGCTCAGTCCAATCCTTGCTTCATAGTCATGGTTCATCCGTTTTAATTGATTCAACATCAATCTCTGCTGTGCCCGGCTAACACGATGATTTTTTAAAAACTCAAATCTTGCTTTTGCGGCTGGCGTATTAGGGTAACCCGGCGTGCCTAAAGGAACACCTCGGTGAACATTCGGCAAAAAGGCTGATCCAAAGTTATCGACACCTCCATGGAGACTCGTCGGACAAATCGTTACATAACCGGGCAGGTTCTGATTTTCAGTCCCCAAGCCATAACTTACCCAAGACCCCATACTCGGACGCACTAAAGACTCCGATCCGGTGAATAACTTCATGCACGCTCCGCCATGGGCAACGTTGGTATCACACAATCCGTGAAGCAGACACAACTCATCGGCAACTTCTGGTAGATGTTGCCAAAGCTGACTCATCGGGATTCCCGATTTCCCCGTCCGTTTAAATTTCCATGGGGACGCAAGTAAATTCCCACGTTCACCAAACTGCACTCTCGTCCTTTCGAACGGCGGAGCCTTCCCGTCATACTTACTTAACATTGGCTTGGGATCAAACAAGTCGACATGGCTTGGCCCGCCATGCATAAACAAAAATATGACACGTTTAGCTCGCGGCGCAAAATGTCTTGTATGGATTCGCTTAGACTCGTTGGCCTCCTGTTGGCCCGATAAATTCTGCGTCAACAGAGAGTTTAACGCCAGACCGCCAAACCCCATGCAACCGGTCTGAAGCAATTGCCGACGGTCAATCGTCAAATTGTCCCGTGGCGTCGGCGTCCCGTTATCCACTGTTGGTCTCCAATTAATTGACATTGATCATTTCGTTAGACAACAGAACTAAATGACAAAATGCAATCCATGCATCCTCGCGACTCGTTCCCGCTGTATCGCGATACTCGGCTAGAAAGCTAATTGCTGAATTAACCTCCTGAGGAGTTGCTTTTCTAGCGAATGCCAAACGATAAGCATATTTAATGCGGTCACCATCATCAGTCGATTCTTCAAACAGCCTTTTGGCCATTTTTTGAGCAATCTCGGCAACCCATTCGTGATTCATCATCAACAAAGACTGGGTCGGCACAGTCGTTTGATTGCGATTGCCTGTTGGAAATGCTGGATTTGGGAAATCAAATAAAGAAAACAACTGATAAACATTCGTCCGAACAATAGGCAGGTAGACCGATCGATGAAGCGATGATTCATAAATCTCTCGATTTCGTTTTAAAGCTTCCGGGGATGGACTAAGGGTCGTTATTCCATCCAATACTCCCCGCTGACTCCCTCGGTCCAACTCCCCGGACATCATCAACAGGGAATCCCGTATTGCCTCAGCTTCTAACCGTCGCGGTGTCGAACGCCAATACCATCGATTTTCTTGATCACGATCGGACGACTCCTGATCAAAATGAAATCCCATTCGATAGGTATTAGATTCCATGATATGCCGGTGGAGTTTTTTGATGTCCCAATTATTTTGAACAAAATAACGTGCCAGATAGTCGAGCAAACCTGGATGAGTTGGCTTGGCTCCGGAGCTTCCAAAATTCTCCGTTGATGCAACAATCGCTTTTCCAAAATGCCATCGCCAGATTCGATTCACCATCACGCGCGCGGCTAATGGTACTTCAGAATTAGTAATTGCCCGCGCCAACTGCAGGCGTCCGCTGGTTTCATCGACCTCCCCGAACCCAACCAATTCTGGAGCAACAATACGTGGTGCCCGCCGTTTGACCAAAGCTCCTTTCTGAAGGTGATTCCCGCGGATAAATATAGGCATATCATCTACCGTGCCGTCCGCAGCAGCCATCGCCACCGATTGTTTCAACTTTATCAATTCTTGACGCACCTTAGAAATACGCTGCGAAAAAACCATATCTTGTTCCGCGAACTCGCCGCGAAGCTCGTCGGAATTGGCGGGGGCTGACAACTGGTCGACAACCTCTTTCCCGATAACTTCCAGCCAATCCTTCGAATCCGATATTTCATCGCTCAAGTCATCTAACACGACTGGGCGGGTCAACATTTTGCGTTGAATTTGCTTAGCCCAACGCCGGAGAACAAATGGGTTCAATTCGCGATCACCCGCAATCTTATCGGGCGATCGATACTTAACTTCTTCTTCAACCCGCACTAGCCTCAGCTTATCCAAATGAACCGACACATCATTGATCTCAAGCCGAACTCGGTGATCGTCACGGGATAAACTGACACTGGCTTGAGTCAACCATTTTTGGTGCTCTGGCATCCAGCCACCAGTCAACTCAGAGCACGCGTCCTGTTTTAAAATCACGCCATCCAGCTTTAAAACCATTGGCCGTTGGTCGTTCGCTGCATATCGCAATTGCAACAAATAGTTTCCCGGCGGCGGGGAAGGGGAGGTGAGCGAATATTCAACAAAACTTGGAATCCCTTGCCGGGATGTTGCAGCAATTCCTATTCCCACCCCGTAGCCAACATCGAGTCTCTCAAAATCTCCTTCCGTAAAATCTTCCGCCTCGATTTCCCAATAATTATCTTTTATTACTTTTGAGACCACGACTTGATCAATATGGGACATCACGTTCTGCACCTCAAAACGCAAAACATTTTTTCCCTCAATAAACTTAAATCGCCCGGCAACATGCCACCGTTGGTCCTCAGGATTCCAACCTCCTGTCGTCTCCCCAATTGCAGAACTCTTGACTAACTCGCCATTCAGGAACAACGATCCGGGGCGAGGTTCAAGCGCTGCATAGCGAATGTCTAACTGATAGACCCCCGCTTCATCGATCTCCAGATCGTGCTCAAAGGTTGCTAAACCAGCTCCGGTTTTATCTGAAATAATCCCGATTCCGGCACCATAGCCATCGTTAACAACTCCAAAATTTCCGCGAGAGAATTCTTCCGCTTGAATTCTCAACACGCCAGGCAATTCGTCAGAATTTACCAACCCGCCAACTGGAAGCAACGGTTGGTTAGCGGTTTCGGAGAGCAGCAGCCGAATTTGAGTACCGAGTTCAGCTTGCTGCCAACTGAGAACCTCAGGAACTTCAGCGAGGTATTGACGAGCATGCTCGATCGCGTCCGTCCCCATTCGTAATCCAACCGTCTTCCTGAGTTCGACCTGTTGAGCAAGCAGTTGATTTAATTGAATTTCCAAAACAGGGGTCTGCTCAGACCTAAGAGATTGATCCTGCAGTTGCGTGCTTGCTAAGACACCGGCCAGAGCATAGTAATCTTCCGAGGTAAAAGGATCGAACTTATGGTCGTGGCATCGGGCACAACCAATCGTAAGACCAAGAAAAGCGCGACCGATAGTATCGATTTGTTCATCGATAATATCACTCCGTTTTTTCTCAAGATCCTGTTCCGCATCAATTTTCACACCCAATGCAAGGAAAGTAGTTGCATTGGTATGAGTATTAAATTGACCCACCCCTTCGTGTTCCAGCAAATCACCCGCAATCTGTTGGTGAATGAATTCATCATAGGGCAGATTGCGGTTGAATTGCTCAATTACATAATTTCGATATCGCCAAGCCAACGGGTAAGGCTTATTCTCATCAGCGCCGTTTGAATCAGAGTACCTCGCAACATCAAGCCAATGACGCCCCCAACGCTCTCCGTACTGTTGACTGGCAAGTAAGTCATCTACCAACCTGGCAAACCCATCGGAGTCGTTGAGAATGCGATTATATTTTGCTTGTTCCACTGGGGTCGGTGGAAGCCCTGTTAAGTCGAAAAATACTCGACGAATGATCGTCGATCGATCGGCCGGTGCCGGCACCCTTAGCTGTTGCGATTCAAGCTGATTTAAGACATACCGATCTATCGGATTGATAACCCACAATTCATTCTTCACATCCGGCGGCGGGCGACCGTCTAATGGCCTAAATGCCCAATGGTCCCACGCTGAGTCCCAATCTATTTCACGCGGTTGTGGTCCATTCGCTGTTTTAAATGAATCGGGAACAAACGCTCCCGCCTCAAGCCAAATTTCGAAATCACGAATTACTGAATCCGACAACTTTCCTTTGGGGGGCATTTTGAAATCTTGATGCCGAAGCGCGGACAGCAAAATACTCTCACTTGAATTTTTCAAATTAAGGGCAGGACCACTATCGCCACCGGTAAGCAATCCTTCGAGCGAATCAACCCACAGACTCCCCTGAAGTGTCGAGGCTTGCTGGCTGTGACATGGAAAGCAGTGTTGAACTAAAACGGGCCGGATTTGTGTCTCAAAAAATTGCAACTTTAATTCGTCGCCATCTGCACTCAGAATGCCCAAGGCTGGGAATATACATCCCACCCAAAGGAAAAATAATTTCTGTTCGAACCACATGCCGTGACTTTCCAACCGTCTGTGTATCGAGACTTACTCCGGCCTACTAATGGCAGCCGAGCCCGGGCGCATTATCAACATGGAAGAGACTGAATTTTCGCTGCCGTGGAAAAGAATGTCAAACAATTACACCGGTTGGCAACAGGAAACCGCCAGAACTAACGCCTACCTGAGGCCGATCTCTGTTCAAACTCTCAAAACTTGCCAGGAACAGAAAAATTCTACACACAAGCTCTGACAGGAAGGGGGCAGACGCAAACACCTCAAATCGAATTCTTTACACAATCTTCACGAATCTCCCGCCGCTTTTAGGCTGACCTTTCCTCAGCTCACTTCCACAGTCACTTTGAGAGCTTGCTTGGCACCATCCAGTTAGAACGCGCCGGCATTTAAATGGAAGCATCAGTACAACCATCTCAAATCAGATGAGTCATCTACGATCCGAAAACCAGCAAAATCTAAACGGAAAATTGAGCGGGAAACAATGCACGCCGGGCAATACCAGGCAATCTATTGATCCAGCTCAACTCGTCCAATCCCGCTCATTTAGAACCAGTTAACTCCTCAAAGAACCGCCTTCACCGGCAAAAGCCCGATAACCACTTATCCGCCCTCGATCGGGGACTTGCTGGGGAAACCTATTTCTCCAGCGTTTGAGCATGGTAAACACCGCAGATATCGTGTTGCCAATCAGAATCCTAGCTAATTTCATACTTGAGTCATTCGTTCAACAGGTCAAATTTTGGGAAATCAACTTATGGCAATTTTTACTCCCCTAACGAAGGATTCGTGACGTAGACTTGAAAGGACCTCCTGCCTCCCAGAAATCCCCACCCACGACAATGCATTTCATCGCCGAAAAAACAATTCCGTTTCAACCATGCAGCAAATCAAGTGTTTTTGTGGGGCGGCAACCTATCTACAGCCGAGATGATTCCTCGTTCGGTTACGAGCTCTTATTCCGTACAAGTTTTGTCAACCACGCCGACATTGAAGACGGTCAAAAAGCAACAGCCGAACTTCTGATAAATACGTTTGCTGAGATTGGCTTGGAGAGAATTGTAGGAGCGCTCCCAGCGTTCATAAACGTCTCAGAAGAGTTTATTGTAAATCAACACTGCCATTTCTTACCCAAAGACAAAGTTGTCATCGAGGTATTGGAAAATGTAAAACCAACACGCGAAGTAATCCTTGCTCTCGGCGATCTGAAGCGCGAAGGATATACGATTGCGTTAGATGATTTTGTATATTCAGAATGTCTGCACCCCCTCCTCGAATTAGCAGACATCGTCAAAATTGACGTCTCTGCTTTTGATAACCCCGCCGATCTAGAAGGACAAATTCAACAAACGAAGCCATTTGAAGTCAAACTATTGGCTGAAAAAATTGAATCGATTCAAGAATTTCAAAATTGCAAAACACTGGGATTCGATCTTTTCCAAGGTTTCTTTTTTTCAAAACCATCGATTGTGCAGGGACGGAAGCTTCCAGCCAACCATATCTCGATGATCCAGATCGTTGCCCTGATTCAAGATCCCTCGGTAACCCTTCACGAGATCTCTGACATCATTTTGACTGAGCCAATCCTGGCCTATAAATTGCTTCGCTTCGTAAATTCTGCCTACTATGGTCTGTCAAAAGAAATCGATTCCATTCAACATGCGGTTACGCTAATTGGAATCCGCCAAATCAAAACTCTCTGCAGCCTAACTGCGTTAGCGACAGCCTCAGGGCGAAAACCACTGGAGCTCATTCAAACGCTTTTGATTCGCGGAAAAATGTGCGAACTATTAGCCAATAAACTGAGCTACGAAAAAACCGAATCCTATTTCTTAACCGGTTTATTTTCATCACTTGATGCGCTCCTCGACATTGCCATCGACGAAGCTCTGTCAATGTTGCCTGTTTGCAGCGAGGTGCAG